>JAJYJL010001044.1 GCA_021789565.1 Acidobacteriota bacterium | reverse complement strand
ATCTTGGGGTATACGGGTGCGGCCCTTCCGCTGGCACTGATTCTTGCTGCCATCCTCATTCCCAACTTCGTGCGCGCACGGATCGCAGCAAACCAGGCAGTGGCAGTTGGATCGTTGAGAACTTACAACTCGGCCGAGGTCACTTTGGCTTCAAGGTACAGTGGTCTGCCGATGCAAGCTTGCCTGCGCCGGTCTCGTCCCAAACCAGCGGTCCGGCGATCGCAAGTCTTGTGCTGGGCATCGGCTAGTCTTACTGGATTGGGACAATTCTGGCCCTGATTTTTGGATACGCAGAGAAAAGAAATTAGCCAGGGTCCGACGCGAATTTCAGGCAACGGAATGGCTACCGCCGGAATTGTGCTGGGATGGATCGGGGTCGTGATGCTTGTAATCGTAGTAGTCCTCGTGCTTGTGAGTATATGTTCCGGCTCGTCGCTTAACGGCAACTCACAGTGGTACGCGGTCAGGGTATTGGTCTCCATTTCTAATTCATACCGGCCGGCATGTTTCGCTTACGGGTTGTGGGTGTCTTTAAGGGCCTGGTCGAAGGTGACGATGCGGCCGCCGTGCTCCTGCCGATAGGCTTCGGCTTGGTCCTTTGAGGCGAAAGCAACCAGAACGGGCAGGCAGCGGTCATAGACGCGCATTTCCACCCCCTGTCCCGGCACGCGTTTGATGGTCGGATCGTGGCGAGTGCAATACTGCACGTTGCCGCCTTCATCGTAATAGGCCGATTGCGCAGGGATCAGACGCCCGCTGGTAAAGTCGGTGGCCAGTTCCTTGCGCGCCTCGCCAGGGTGGTTGAGGATGTGGTGCAGGGCGCAGCCAGGGCAGCAGGCGTAAATGGTTCCGTGGTCCGTCTCGATTCGAAATTCAACTTGTTTGGATATTCCGCGCCCGCAGATTTCACACACCCCCGGCTGCCGCGGAGTCTCCAGATGATGAATCAGGAATGCCGCACCGATTGCAAGCGCGCAAATGAGAACGGTAATTGTGAGCCGTTTGCCTCGCATAACTTTCCCGCACCTTTGTCTCCCATTGTAGCACTTCGAGGATTCGCGACTGAACAAGCAGCGGGAGAAGAAATGGCCTTGCCCCACACACACCGAAATAAGGCCTTCACCTTGCCGGCAACCCTGCACATCAGACGGAGTTCTTATCGCTGGTTTCCTGCGATGGGCGCAGCGTGCCGTGACGAAGCGCGCGTTCCTTCATAATTGCGAAGAATACCGGTACGAGAATCAACACGTGGATTGTTGACGTTACCATACCGCCGACGATCGGCGCGGCGATGGGCTTCATGACATCCGACCCTACACCGGTTTCCCACAGAATTGGTATCAGACTGGCGAGCACAACGCTCACAGTCATGAGCTTTGGCCGGAGGCGCATGACCGCGCCTTCGATCGCGGCGGCCTCAATGTCCTCGTGCGCAACCGGTGCGGCGGTGGTTAGGCGCTTGTTGAGCGCTTCGTGCAGATAGACCACCATCACCACGCCGGTCTCAATCGCAATCCCAAATAATGCGATGTAGCCCACCCAGACCGCGACGCTGAACTCGTAGCCGAGCAACCACTGCAGAATCAGGCCGCCGGTCATGGCGTAGAACGTTGGGAGTATCAGCACAAATGCCTCCGAAACCGAGCGGAAGACCATGTAGAGCAGCAAGAAGATCACAAAGAACACGATGGGGATAATCAATTCGAGCCTCTTCTTTGCGCGAACTTCGAACTCGTACTCGCCGGACCAGTGATAAGAAGTCCCCTGTGCCAGTTGCAGTTTTTGCTGGAGGACCGCATCAGCTTTCTTGACGAAACCGCCGTAGTCATTGGTATTCAGGTCAACAAAGACATAGCCGGTCAGTTGTGCGTCCTCGTCGCGGATCATTGCCGGACCGCGCGAATACGAAATGCTTGCCACTTCATTGATTGGGACCTGCGCGCCGGTGGGCGTGGCAAGAAGAACGCGTCCGAGCGCATCCAGGTTGCCACGGAAGTCTCGGTTGTAGCGGACATTCACGGGATACCGCTCCCGCCCCTGGATGTTGACAGCAATGTTCTCACCACCGATGCCCGACGCCACAGCCCGCTGCACATCTCCGACAGTCAGACCATACCGCGCAGCTACCGGCCGATTTACCTGGACGTTCACATAAAAGCCTTGCGAGACGCGCTCCGCGAAGACCGAACGCACGCCTCCCAGGCGGGACAGCAGGCTTTCAATTCTCTCACCGGCTTGCTGAATGTCTTCAACGGTAGATCCCTGGATTTTCAAGCCAACGGGTGTTTTAATTCCCGTAAGTTCCATATCCAGCCGGTTTTGAATGGGCATGGTCCAGGTGTTTGTGAGGCCCGGGAACTGGAGCTTGCTGTCCATCAACTGGATCAGTTTTGAGTAGGTAATACCCTTTGGCCACTCCCGCCGCGGCTTGAGCATGATTGTGGTATCGAACATTGAAAGCGGAGCGTTGTCTGTTGCGCTATCAGATCGCCCTACGGCCCCGTTAACGCTTTCGACTTCAGGGAATGAC
>JAJYJL010000091.1 GCA_021789565.1 Acidobacteriota bacterium | reverse complement strand
GATCTCTCGGATCTCTCGCCATCGCCTCTACCCATTGACGGTTTTCTATACGCTCTATTCTCTCGTGGTACTTGTTATTGCCCTCCGGTCTTCTCATCCTGTCGTAGCGATCGCCTTCTACGCGGCCGGGGTACCGATCTGGACTCTCGTGGAATACCTGTTCCACCGGTTCGTCTTGCACGGGCACTTCGCTCCGGGCAGGGGAATCATCCGCAAGTTCCTGCACGAACGACTGGATCCTCTCCACTGGGAACACCATGCGCATCCTTTCGACGGGCTTCACATCAATGGAGAGCTGCGGGATCTGCTGCCCTTGTTTTTTGTTGCAGCGCCAGGAAGCTTTATTACCCCGGTTTATTCACTCCCCGTCTTGCTGGCTGGGGTGGTGCAATCCTATGTGATTGAGGAGTGGATACATCACTCCGTGCATTTCTATAACTTCAGTAGTCCTTACTTCCGATACATCAAGCGGCACCATTTCTACCATCACAGCCCGAATGGAATGGAAAAGGGTTACGGCCTCACGAATGGATTCTGGGATATCGTCTTCAAGACCCGCTATCCTGTACCCGTGCGTGAAGCTCTTTATCACCGGAAACCGTCTCCAGCTTTCAAATCAAAAGTAATAAACTCCCGGCATGCTGCCACCGGGTTGCAAACATGAACCTTCCTCTTTACTCGCTGATTACCGGAGCGTCCAGCGGCATCGGGAAGTGCTTTGCTCGCGAACTTGCGGCCCGGGGGGAAAATCTTCTCATGGTTGCCCGCTCCGGCGACAAACTGGAGTCCCTTGCAGCCGAACTCAGGACCGCGCACCAGATTCTCGCCGAGCCTCTGGCGATGGATTTAGGTGAGCCCGGCGCGGGCGAACGCCTTGCCCGGCTGGTTGGCCAGCGCGGATTCAGGATCGATCTTCTCATCAACAACGCCGGCTTCGGCGCGCGCGGACAGTTCTGGGAATTGCCTCTCGATAGGCAAATAGCCATGATGCGTCTGCAAATCGAGACGATGATGGAATTGACTTTTCACCTCTTGCCGGGGATGATTGAGCGGCGCCGCGGCGGAATCATCAATGTCTCGTCAATGACGGGCTTTCAGCCGATTCCGTACGCGACAGCATATGCCGCCACGAAAGCCTTTATGAACAGTTTTTCGATGGCGCTTCGGGAAGAATTAAAGCCTTACCAGGTGTCCGTAGTGACGCTTTGCCCGGGAGGTACGCGTACCCATTTTGTGAATATCGGGGCCCGCGAGGGAAGGCACCGATTTCCGGGTGGCCCGCAACCTCCGGAGGAAGTAGTGGAAGCCGCGGTGAAGCAGCTTCAGCGTGGCGGCGGACTCGTGGTGCCGCGTTTTGTGAACAAGGCCAGCATCTTTTCGCAACGCTTCCTGCCACGGGAAACGGTTGCAAAACTCCTGGCCAGGATGAGCAAACCCTGATCGGGAGCGTGTCCCATCGCAGCCACGAGGCGCCCCATCTGATTTGAATTGCAACGCGGGTGGGCCTGGGCCGACTGTCTTGCACCTTGCGTATCAGCAGACTATTCATCCGAGGATCTTTGACCATGACCGAAACGGAAAGCGGCGTTTCATGGCTGCACAGGTTGGGTAGCCTTGTGGCCGTCATGACATATCTGCTCTACGTGACGGGAGTGCTCGCTTCAAGAACAACCCCGAACTTCCTGGCGGCGCTCTGGACAGGACCAGGCGCCAGCAACCCATCTTTCGCCGTGCCTCCCACCAGGTATGCGCACGCCTTCATGATTCTTGCTGTAACGGTATGCATCTTGACGGTTACTTTTGCTTTGTGGTTGTGGAAGAGCAATTACCACCGTTACTTGAAGAACCTTGGGATCATCACCGTTGGAGTTCTCATTGCTATGGCCATTGTGATGTTGAGTCCCCTGAGCAATCTGTTTCCACCCGTGATATCAATTGCGTACACCATTGGCATCCAGATCTTTTTCTGTCTAACCGTATGCCTGGCTTTATTCACCCGAACTGACTGGCGATGGGATGAGCCCAAAATGCCTGACCTCGCGTCCCCTTCAGTGCGGCAGGTTCTGGTTTTTACAACGACGGCGGTGTTCGTACAACCACTTCTGGGGGAAGGATTCCGGAAACAGGAAATCGGATTCGCGCCGCACCTGGTGCTGGGGATTGCCGTGACAGGCTGCTCCCTGTGGATTCTGGAGATGGCACTGACCAAGTTTCCCCATCTGCGTACGTTCAAGATTTCGGCGGTTTTGCTTGCCCAATTGTCCGTGTTGCAACTTTTTCTCGGGATCATATCCCTCAGCATGAACCTCAATGCACGTGCGGCTTCCGGCCCCCAACCGGGACTGGTGGTGATGAATGTGACGCATGAGGCGGTCGGCATTCTCGTTTTGGCAACAAGCCTGTTTGTTACCTGCCAGGGGTTCAAGTATTTTGAACCTCCGGGAAGGGGAACGCATCCCTCAATCCTTAGTGATCATCCGTAACCTTGGCAGCGGGGAAATCGATCTGCTTTTGAGAGTCTGTCTGCCGGCCCGCGCAAATCCAACGGGATGATCATTTGCCTTTCCCCCAACCGCTGCGGGTGCTCACCCGGGAAAGACACAGCGCGGTGTATCATAAAGGCAGCAAACGCTCAAGGGGCACCAGGGGACCGATCTGTTGAATTCGTCTCCGCCCAACAGGAAGAAAAGTTGCCGGCGAGAATAATGTCTATTGATTTTGGACTCAGGCGAATCGGGCTGGCAGTCTCCGATCCCCTGGGCATCACTGCGCAGGGGCTCCCCACGCTTCAACGCACCTCCATCCGCAAGGACATGGAACACATTCGAGCCGTGCTTGAGGAATACTCTGTGGAGAGAATCATTGTTGGCAATCCGATCGGCCACACCGGGAAAGCAACCTCCATGTCACGCCATGTGGAAGACTTTGCGAAAAAGTTGCGGGGCCGCGTGAGTTGCCCCGTGGAACTGTGGGATGAGCGGCTCACCAGCGTGGAAGCCAATCGGATGCTGAGAACGGCGGGTCTCAGTATCAGCAAACGACGGCAGGCCGTTGATCGTGTTTCAGCCGTACTGCTGCTTCAAAACTATCTGGATCACCATGCCAGGCAGGTTGAGCGCACTGACGCCGGCGGAGAAAGTTTGTGAAAAAGAAGATCCTCGCATTGATTGCCCTGGTGATCATTGCGGGGCTTGCCATCATCAGCGTTGAAGTTCTGCGGCCTTATCGCGGCTACACCGGAGAGATGATCGTAGATATTCCGCCTGGGACACAGGCCCCGGAAGTTGCAAACCAGTTGGTGGCGAAAGGCGTTCTCGCGCATCGATGGCCGTTCCTTCTGCTCTATGGCGTCGAAAGGTGGCGTCATCATTTGAAGGCAGGCGAGTATCTGTTCGACCACCCGATGAGGCCGTTGGATGTTTACCGAAAACTGGTCCGCGGCGAAGTCTATTTCCGCACTGTCGTCATTCCCGAAGGATCCAACCGCTTTGATATCGCACGGATTCTGCACGACAAACTGGGGATTGCGCCGGAAAACTTTCTGAGAGTAACCCAGAACGCTGCGCCCATCCATGATCTCGATCCGGAGGCGCCTTCGCTCGAGGGGTATCTCTTTCCGGATACCTATCGATTTGAATACCATCCTACGGCAGCGCGTATTGCCATGAGAATGCTGGCACGCTTCCGTGAAGTCTTGAATCATGATTTTCAGCAAGGCCTCAGCAGACCGGACGCCAGCCTTCACCGGATCATGACCCTCGCGTCGCTGATTGAAAAGGAAACGCCGGATGCTGATGAACGTCCCATCATCGCCCAGGTTTTCGACTTGCGTTTGGAAAAAGGTATGTTGCTCCAATGTGATCCAACCGTTGCCTATGCGGCGGAGATCGCCCACCTGCCCTCGGCGCCGATCACTGAAAGCGACTTGAATCTGAAGTCTCCTTATAATACGTATGTGCACAGCGGGCTTCCGCCCGGCCCTATTTGTAATCCCGGGAAAGCTTCCATTCTTGCGGCCCTTCATCCGGCTACAACGCACTATCTCTACTTCGTCAGCAATACCCATGGTGGTCATCGATTTGCTGCAACACTTGCAGAACATCAGCGCAACGTGGCACGATATCGAAAACAAGCGGCTGCGCTCCGGCACCTTGCGCCGGACAAAGCCGGAACGCCGCAACGCACGCGCAAAAAGTAAGGCAGGAGCAGAAATTTCCGCGCTTCAATGGCCGATCCTGGCACCACGCGGGAAAACGAAGTTTTTCTGTTTAGTTTTTTTCCATGCCAACTTACAATCCCTAATGACCCTTGCTGGTCACCCGCCAGCGCCACGTCGCGCCGGCGGACCGGAATCAGGAGAATACAGGTGCAGGTTCGAGACAAACTGATTGTTGCGCTCGATTTCAATACCGCCGAGTCGGCGGCGCAAATGACCGACAAACTGCGCGGGCACGCCGGAATGTTTAAGGTCGGGATGGAAGCCTTCACGTCGGAGGGCCCCATGCTGGCCCGGTATTTGATTGATTCCGACGAAAAGGTTTTCCTCGACCTCAAGTTTCTGGATATTCCCAACACGGTGCGAGGCGCTTGCAGGGCTGCGGCCAAAATGGGCGTGACCCTGCTGAACGTCCACGCGCTGGGCGGAAGAAAAATGCTGCGTGCCGCCGTTGAAGGTGCTGCGGAGGGAGCCAGCGCCGGCCGCCCCCGTCCGCTGGTGCTGGCCGTAACCATCCTCACCAGCCTCGCGGCCGATGACCTGGACGAACTGGGCATCGCCGGGCCGCCCGAAAGTGCCGTACTCCGCATGGCCCGCCTGGCACATTCGGAAGGCTTGGACGGCGTGGTGGCATCCGCGAAGGAAGTCTCCGCTCTGCGCAGGGAGTGCGGGCCGGATTTCATAATTGTAACTCCGGGCATTCGGCCCGCGGGCGCGGCGGCAAACGATCAGTCGCGGACCGCAACTCCGAAGTCCGCCCTTGATGCCGGCGCAGATTATCTGGTGATCGGGCGCCCCATCACAGCCGCTCCGGATCCTGCAGCCGCCGCAAAAGCCATTCTGGAGGAGATGCAGGAATCTTACGGATAGATTGCAACCCCATTCATCAGGACAAACCATGACAGAAGACGACATTCTCAAGATTTTCCGCGAGTATTCCGCACTGCTGGAAGGCCACTTCATTCTTTCCTCGGGCCTCCACAGTGACCGATATATCCAGTGCGCTCTGGTGCTGCAGCACCCCCGGGTGGCAGAACAGTTGTGTGTTGAACTGGCGCCCAAACTCGGCGAGCTGGGAGCCAGGACGGTGGTGGCACCGGCACTGGGTGGCGTGATCGTGGCGCATGAGGTGGCCCGGGCCCTGGGCCTGAGAGCTCTGTTTACCGAGCGCAAGGATGGCCAGATGGCACTCCGCAGGGGTTTCAGCCTGGAGAAGGGCGAGCCGGTGTTGGTTGTCGAAGACGTTATCACAACAGGCAAATCTACCCGTGAAACCGCCGAATGCGTTGAAGACGCCGGCGGCAAGGTGGTTGGCATTGGCGCTCTGGTTGACCGCAGTGGCGGCAATGTTGAGTTTGACGTCCCCAAGGCTGCACTCGTCACGCTCGATGTAAAGACCTGGGACCCCGACGATTGCCCTCTCTGCAAGGCCGGGAAGCCCGCAGTGAAACCCGGCAGCCGCCCGGACTCATCCGCCTCTGGTCAAAAATCCTAGCCAGCCGGCGAAACGCTGGCGTCAGCGAAAGGCAATGGCGCGGGCGGAGTGGCCGGCGCAGCAATCCGGGCCCCCAGCGCCGGATACCGCGATCCCAGGAAGTGGATGGCATACGCCTGAAAGAACATCATGGCCGGCGCTGAGATGAACGCCGTGACGTAAAAGACCACGGCCAACGCAGCGGCCACGAGAACCACCCCGACTGCGATAGCGGGCAAACTCCACAGCAGCCCCGCAGACCTGGCGAAAAAGTAGAGGGCCGCGCCCACAATCGACAACGGGATCAGGAGCAGCAAAACGGCAATCAGTGTCAGAATCCCGAAAAGAATGGTACTGCCTACCACCAGAACAATCTTCATCAGCACATAGCCCACGTATGCTTTCTTGTCAGCACCCAGCAGGGTGATCACGCGCCGCCACCCGTCGATGATCCCCACGTTTTCCAGCGCCATGACGGGCACCACAAAGTCCCGGGCAAACAAAGCAATCAGCGCAACCAGGATGATGAGGCAGGTCAGCAGCACGAAAGCTGCAAAGCCTCCCAGCACGAGCAATGCAATGTGCTGGCGGGGGTTCCTGAACGCGCCGGTGGTGACAGCCACCAGGGCGCCGGCCCCCACGAACAATCCGAGTGCCACCGCGACTCCCAGTCCCAGGCAGATCCTCCACAGAAAGAACCTCATTCCCTGGGAATGCCATTGCCGCCATTGGGCCTTGATGGCGCAACGATCGGTCAGCACGGAGTCAAAAAGAACAAAACGAAATACGCTGGAGACATACACCCAGAGAACCATGGCAACCAGTATGAGCAAGCCAGCAAGAATGATCCATGGAAGGTAGCGCTTGAGATATTCCCAGTGCGGTCGCGCCAGATCGAGAACGGCGTAGCCAGGGTTCCTTCTTGCGGACGGCAGTGTGAAACGCAGGCCGCTCCAACTGCTGCTACTGTAAAATTCTCCGGTCGCCAGAGCCACCAGACCCATGCGCGCCCAGAAAGCCAAACGAAACGGCTGGAAAAGCTGCCGCCTGGTCCGATCAAAAGCGGGCGAAATGACGTCGATGGCAGAGAGCGTTTCAGGCATGGTCAACCTGTATGGACGGGTTCATTCTGGCGGAATTTCAGCCTTGCTACCGTGTTGGCGGCGTCCGCCAGCGGTCCGGCTTCCAATACATCCCGGCTGTAGAATTCAACCGGCAGCAGTACGTTAGGACGCGAGCCCCGGAAAGTCAAGCGAAACGCCGCAATTCCCTGCCCGCGTCAACGCCGGTATACGATCCGGCCCTCGGTTATGGTTGCGGTAACCGCGCCTCGAAACTCCCATCCGTCGAACGGCGAATTGCGGCTCCGGGAATAACCGTCGGCCGAGCTATAGGTCCATTCGAGTTCGGGATCGAACAAGGTCAGGTCCGCTGCGCCTCCCACCCGGATGCGGCCCAGCGGCCTGTTGATAACGCGCGCCGGCTTCGAACTCATCAAGGCGATCAGCCCGCCCATGGAGATCCTGCCGGAGTGCACCAACTGCTTGAGGCCAAGCGCCAGCGAGGTCTCAAGGCCCGTCACTCCGAAAGGCGCCTCAGTCATGGGCCGCGATTTCAGTTCGGCCGCATGCGGTGCGTGGTCCGTGGCAATGGCGTCCACCACGCCGGCCTGAATGCCCTCCAGCAGCGCTTCCACGTCCGAGGCCTTGCGCAGCGGGGGATTCATCTTGGCATGGGTCCCGTAGCGCGTGACGTCCTCGTCGGTCAGCGTAAAGTGGTGCGGCGTCACTTCGCAGGTCACGTTCAGCCCACGCTGTTTTGCCTCACGCACCATCCGGATGCCGCCCGCGGTCGAAAGGTGCGCCACGTGAAGGTGTCCTCCGGTAGCCGCCACAATTTCAATATCACGGGAAATGCAGTCGTCTTCGGCGCTGGTCGGGATACCACGCAAGCCGAGGGACTGGGAGTGGACCCCTTCGTTCATCACCCCGCCGGCGCTCAGTTCCGGCACCTCGCAATGGTCGATGATGGGCACGCCCAGTTCTTTCGCCGTCTCAAGCGCCTCCCTCATCAAGGCGGTGGTCTTGACGGGCTTGCCATCGTCCGAAAAACCCACCGCCCCGGCGGCCATCAGGGCCTCAAAGTCCGCCAACTTTTCGCCCTGGCTTCCCAGGGTCACCGCCGCTATGGGCAATACACGCGCCAGCTTCAATTCTTCCGCTCGGGTGACGAGATGTCGCGTCAACGCAACGCTGTCATTCACCGGACGGGTGTTGGGCATGGGGCACACGCTCGTGAAACCACCGGCCACTGCCGCCCGAAGGCCGCTTTCGAGCGTCTCAGAAATCTCCCCGCCCGGCTCGCGCAGATGGACGTGAATGTCTACAAAACCAGGCGCAACAATCTGCCCCTGCGCATCGAGGGTTTCATCGGCGGGGCCGGAAAGCCGCGGGCCAATTTCGCGAATTTTCCCGTCTTCAATCAGCAGATCCAGTTCGCCGTCCAGTTTATCCTCGGGCGAAATCACACGTCCGTTTTGAATCAGCAATCGAGCCACTTGCAACTCCTCGAGAGGTTGATTTCAGTTAAAGAAGCATACCATCAACAGGCGGCAGGTTTGGAGGGTGAGTCCTGCCGAATGATTGCAGCCGCCTGGAATCAGGGCTGGTGATTTGAGATGGTCCGCAGCACGGCGTTCGGAAAACAGGTGAAAACCAGGCGATTTTGGGGCCGGTTGATAGGCTAGATTTTACAATCTGCCTTCCACGGCAGCTTCGGTTTGTTTTTTCGCGGCCATTTACTTTCAACAATATCGGTAGCTTTGTTTTTAGCTTTGTTTTTTCCACAGGAACGTATTTTCAACAACTTCTCCGCTTCGTTTTTCGGTTCGTTTTTGGCTATCTATGTAGCCTTTCCTTTTGTTTTCAACAACTTCTCCGCTTCGTTTCTTTAAAATAACATCTTTTTTGTCCCATTTGTCTCGAAAAGCCAGACGGCTAGCCCCTTTGCGCCCTGCAATGTCCCGTGGAGGGTGGGGCAAATTCCGCCCGGACCCCGAAGGCCCCGCACATACCAAAGACTACCACGCTAGCCGACATTTGTCAAGCAAAATCGGCGCGCAGTAGCTGCGGGAAGCCTCCGCCCAGCTCCGAATAAAGGGGAAAGATTGTGGGATCGAAACTGGGTACGCGTAGCGGCCTGTTGACCTCGCCACTGGCGCGACGAACTGCCACCAAATAATGGGCCGCTTAGACACCGGAACCACGCTCGGAAACGGGCACGAAGGCGCCAACTTAGCATCGGTCATAGCTGCCGAGCCACGTCCTGGCCACCTTCGCATACTTCGTACCCCAACTTCAAACTCGAGCCGAGTTTCTGCTCATCATGGGCAGCCCTACGGCTGTCAATGCTCGGAATGACGGGCAGCGGTCTTGGAATGAGGCGGGAACATTCAAGCGGGGCCGAACGGCAGGCTGGGGGTCAGCATATCTTTCACGGGCTGGTAGGTGCGGCGGTGTTCGGGGCAGGGGCCGTAGCGGGCGAGAGCATCAAGGTGGTCGCGCGTGCCGTAGCCTTTGTTTCGCGCCAGGCCATATTGCGGGTATTGGCGGTCCAGCCGGTCCAGGTGTTCGTCGCGGGCAACTTTGGCCAAGATGGAGGCGGCCGCAATCGAGACCGAGCGCGCGTCGCCGTGGATGAGGGGCCAGTAAGGAATGGAGAAGCCAGGCCGGCGGCCGTTCTGCAGGGGCATGGCGTCGGCGAGGGCGAATTCCGGCAGCGGGTCGAGCGCCAGCAGGGCGCGAATCATGGCTTGCCGCGTGGCCTCATACACGTTCAGGTCGTCAATCTCTTTGGCGGAAACGGCGATCACCTGGTAAGCCAGGGCCGTCCTGCGAATCTGCTCAGCAAAGCCGGAGCGCGCCTGCGGTGAAAGCTTCTTGGAATCGTTCAGCCCGGGAATGGGCGTCGCCGCGTCAAGGATGACGGCGGCCACGTGCAGCGGCCCCAGCAGCGAACCGCGCCCGGCTTCGTCTGTTCCCGCAACCAGCCTGACGCCCCGGCGAAGCAGACACGCCTCAAGGCGCGAGGAACACTTCAGATTTCCGGGTTTGCACAGTCGCGGCATCGGATGACGACCGACATTCCACCTTGAAATAGCCGGGGGGAACCCCCGCCTGCCCGTTGGACTGATGAGGCCTGCCGATCAGCCTTCGCGTTCTGTGCGGGCTTCGCGGATGCGGGCGGCCTTGCCCCGGCGGCTGCGCAGATAACCCAGCTTGGCGCGCCGCACCTGCCCTGCCTTGACCCGCTCTATCTTGTCGATGACGGGCGAGTGCAGGGGGAAAATCCTCTCGACGCCCTGGCCGAAAGAGACCTTGCGGACCGTGAAGGTGGAGTGGTTCTGAGCGCGGCGCTGCCCCATCACAGTGCCCTCAAACACCTGGACCCTCTCCTTGTCCCCTTCCTTGATCTTCACATGCACCCGCACGGTGTCACCCGCGTGAAAGTGCGGAATGTCTTTCTTCATTTGTTCCTGTTCAATCTTTTCAACGATGCTCATTGTGGTAACGCTCCATCTTCAAATAAGAATAGGTGTAATCCCTTTTAACAAACTCCAGGTTGCGGCGGCAACGCCGATTCATCAGCTCTGCCGGGGCGGAACGGGCAGCCATGAGGCGTGCTTCAAGTCTTCCAGAAGCCGCCGGTCTTCCTCGTCGAGAGGCAGATCGGCCAGCAATTCCGGCCGTTTTCGCCAGGTCTTTTCAAGCGCCTTGCGCCTGCGCCAGCGGCAGATTTCTGCGTGGTCGCCCGAAATCAAAACGTCGGGCACGCGCATCCCCCTGAACTCGGCGGGCCGGGTGTAATGCGGCCAGTCGAGGACCCTCCGGCCCGGGGCGCTTTCCTCGCCAAACGAATCCTGGGCAACGGATTCTTCATTGCCCAGCACGCCCGGAATCAGCCGGGCCACGGATTCCATGACCACGGCGGCTGCCATCTCGCCGCCGCTCAAAACATAATCTCCGATCGACAACTCGTCGGTCGCCAGGCACCCTGCCACGCGCTCGTCCATGCCCTCGTAGCGGCCGCAAACCAGGACCATGCGCGAATGCCCGGCCAGTTCTTCCACAATCGGCTGCCGCAACAGGCGGCCCTGCGGCGAAAGGAGAATCACCGGAACTTCCCCCGCCCCATCTTCAGACTTGATCGATTCCACGGCGCGGAAAATCGGCTCCGGCTTCAGGACCATTCCAGGGCCGCCTCCAAACGGGCGGTCATCGACCGTCCGATGGCGGTCGTCCGTAAAATCGCGAAGGTCGTGCAGGCGGACCGCCAGATGGCCGCCCCCCAGGGCACGTTTCAAGACGCCATGAGCGAGTATGCTCCCAAAAAAGTCCGGGAAAATCGTGACAATGTCAAATTGCATCGTCTCGGAGGCTTCCACAGGCGCATCCGCGCTCAGTGACCAGGCCCTTTACTCCTGATTCAGATCGAGAAGGTCTTCCGGAGGGTCGATCACAATCAGCCTGGACTCGGGATCGATCACCTTGCAGATGGCCCGCACGAAAGGAACCAGAACCTCCCGGCCGCCCTCCACCACATGAAGCAGATCCGCTCCCCCGGTGCGCTCAACCTCAGTGACAATTCCCAGGGGCGTCCTCTCCGCTCCACTTTCTGCAACGACCTGGCAGCCTTCCAACTGCCACAAGTAATACTGGCCGGCGGAAAGGGAGACTCTCTCTTCCTCGGGAACCAGAACCAGGCGCCCTCTCAACGTTTCGGCATCATCAATGGAACCGACGCCGGCAAACTTGAGAACCACTTTCCCCTTGTGCAACCACGCATGCTCTAAGGTTACAGCCCGTGCCTGGCTACCCGGATCTTCAAGAAATGCCCGCTCGATGCTTGCGAAGCGGTCGGGGAAATCGGTGAGAATTTCCGCCAACACTTCCCCTTTTCGCCCCTGCGGACGAGTGACCCTTGCAATGGCAATCAAACCCGGCATTTCGCCGCCGGCTCCCGCAGTGTCTGCCCCTGGCTGAGTTTGCCGGCGCGAAGTGGAGCCCCTTGTATCATCCTGGTGCCTGCCAGAAGCGCCCTGGCCCGCCCTATTCCAGGATCTCAAGGGTAAAACGCTTCTTGAGTTTCATCCCGGCGGCCCCAAGGATGGTTCGAATCGACCGGGCGGTTCTTCCCTGCTTGCCAATCACCTTGCCAAGGTCCGAGGGATGAACTCGAAGCTCCAGAACCGTGATCTGCTCACCTTCCACCGGCCGGACAGCAACCTGATCGGGATTATCCACAAGCGCTTTAGCAATCGCCTCAATGAGATTCTTCATTTCCACTTGGTCCCTCCTGCCGAACTGAGTTTTGCTCTAGCTCTGAAGAAAGAGTACTCGAGAAACCCGAAGGGTGGACCCTGCGCTTTGGTGAGGCGAAACGGAGACCCCTCCTGCTTACGCTGATGCCGACTTCTTCAGAAGGCTCCGTACAGTCTCAGATGGCTGCGCGCCTTTACCCAGCCAGTAATCCACACGGTCTTGTTTCAACACTAATTCCACAGGATCTCGCCGCGGGTTATAATGCCCCACAATTTCCACAAACCCGCCGTCACGTGGCCGATCCTGTTCAATCACCACAACCCTGTAACTCGGTTTCTTGTTGGCTCCTGTCCGAGCCAGCCGTATTCTTAACAATCGTCCTCCCGCAATTCAAAATAAACGTTGGTCAGAGGCTCCTCGCCCCAGCCAAACCGTTCTACTCTATAACAATAGCAAAACTTTCAGGGCCATCCCCACCTTTCTGGAATGGCCAACTCGCGCCTAGGAACCCAGGCCTCCCATGCCCGCCGGCAACTTCAGGCGGCTCATCTGTTTTC
>JAJYJL010000090.1 GCA_021789565.1 Acidobacteriota bacterium | reverse complement strand
GTGAATGAGGCGGCCCTGACCTTTGTGAAAACCTCCAATCCCGACGACCAGGTTTTCGTGGTGAACTTCAACGATGAGTACTATCTGGATACGCCTGGAAATTTCGCCAGCAACATGGGGGAACTTAAGGCAGCCCTGGCCAAGATCGATTCCCGAGGGGGGACGGCCCTCTATGATGCTGTGTCGGCTTCACTCGACCATCTGAAGCTGGGCAACCGGGACAAGAAAGCCCTGCTTGTCATCACCGACGGCGAAGACAACGCCAGCCGATACTCTTTTCCCGACCTGCTACGGCAGGCCCAGCAATCAAACGCTGTGATATATTGCATCGGTCTGCTTGGTGAGGAACATGCCGGGGGATTGTTCAAGATCCACGGGCGCGGAGACAAGCGTGCCGAAAAGGTTCTGAAACAACTGGCTGAGGCCACCGGCGGAAAGGCTTACTTTCCCAAGTCGCTTGATCAGGTTGAGCCGACTTGCGTGGCCATCGCTCGTGATATCCGCAACCAATACACACTCGGCTATTACCCGACAAACGCAAAGAAAGACGGTACATTCCGGCGGGTCCAGATTGAGCTCACCAATCACCAAGACAGCAAACACTATATTGTGAGAACGCGGCCCGGTTACTATGCCCCGAAAGGTGATGGAACCCAGTCCGTTACGGCAAACCGGCAGTAATAATCCCCCTGACGATCATTTATTCCTACGCTTTGATGTGCTCAAGATTGCTCTTGCATCGTTCAAGATGTGGCGGCAAAGCAGGTCATTCAGCCCCGCGTTGCATCCTGCTCCCTCAAAAAGGTACACTCCCTTTTAATGCCGAACGAGGAAAACGCAAAACCACAAAACCGCCGCGACCTGCTGCTTGCCGCTACGCTATTTGTCGCGGCCGGGGCCGCTATCTGGTGGCTGTGGGCGAACCGTTTTTTCCTCACGCTTGACGAGGGCATTTACCTCGCAGGCGCGGAACGCATTCTGCGCGGGCAGGTTCCGTATCGTGACTTTTTCATCATCACAGGCCCTGGAAGCTTCTGGCTTCAGGCCGGGATTCAGGAATTAATGGGTTCCACGCTTCGCCATGCCAGGTTGTCCGTGGCTTTCGACCTGGCAATCCTTACCGCGCTTGTCTACTGGCTGACGGCACGGCTAACGGAACGGAATTTTGCCCTGGTCGCCGCCGCAACGTTCTTTGCTCTGGAAACACGCCCGCTTTTCCGCATGTACGTCAACCATCGCTGGGACAGCAGCGCGTTTGGGCTGCTTGCCGTGGCTTTCGTATTCGCGGGAACGGAGCGCCCTCGCTTTGTGATCTTCCTGGCGGGCGGCATAGCTGGGGCTGTGGCAGCGTGGATCACGCCGTCTCTGCTCGCAGTGCTTGTTCTTCTGGGGATGTGGCTGCTCATGGTTAAGGAGCTGCGCCGCCAGTGGTTCCCCTATCTTTTGGGAATCGCATCCACTTCCCTGCTGGCTGCTGGCGTGCTGCTTTTCCAGGGAGCTCTGGGTCCCATGATCCGGGACCTTTTGTGGACTTCCAGTCATTATCCGGCCGCGAACGCCGTTCCTTACGGCTATGGAGCCATTGCGCCAGGCGGACTGCGCGCAATTCTGGCAGGCGCGAAGGCTTCTGCGTTAGTTGCGCGCGCAACCGGGTTCCTATCGGTCTTGATACCAGTTGTTCTTCCCATCGCTGTCTATGCAGGCTGGCTTGCACGCCGCCTGTGCCGCAAGCAAATCGACCAGCGAGAAAAGCTGGCAACGCTGCTGATGCTGGCTTCTTTCGGATTCGTGATTTCAACTTACCCGCGCTGGTCGGCAGATCAGCTCCTGTTTATTGTCCCCATTTTCTATGTCCTGGCCGGCTACCTCCTCTGCAGGGTGCTGAGGGGCAGGATTCTTCGTGCTGCAACCGCTGTGCTGGCACTCGGGTTGGCCATGGCCTCGCTCAGTTACTCCGTGCTGCACATAAGGTCGGAGCCTGAAATCGAGACGCGCATTGGCCGGGTGCACGCTGCAACTTCCGACCAGGCGATCATCAAACTCGCAAGCAGCAGAATCAGTCCGGGTGACACTCTGTTTGTCTACCCGTACCTGCCCCTGGTGTATTTCCTGACTGGTGCACAGAATCCTACGCCCTACTCGTTTTTACAACCCGGCATGATGCAGGCCTCGGATTACGAGGCAGCCCTTTCTGCCTTGCGCGCACGCCCTCCCCAATGGGTCTTTTATTTCGGTCTGTCGTTGGCCACTTACCACGGCATCTGGCCTGCAGCCGATCCCCGGGCACTGAACCTGACACCTGTTGACCACTTTATTCTCTCCAACTATCATCCGGTGGGAATCCTGCAAGGCGCCGGCACACACTTTTTCCTGTTGGAGCGTGGAGCGAATTGAAGTTGAGGCGGAAGGAGCGGGAGTGCAGCTGACTGAAAGAGGAAATCGCCTTGCTTAACGATCCACTGTAGCGCCGCGATCTGGTGTGGTACACCTTCGGGCGGCGCTACAGGCTTTTGGAAATGCAGAAAATCGGGCTACTCGGCTTTGAAATTTGTTGCCAGCATCAGATCACCCCACTGAACGGAAAAATGGCCTCCGCCGCCCTCCTCGCTCAGTTTGATAGTGACCATTTCAGCCGAATCACCGGCTTTGGTCTCATGCAAGGGCACTTTGACCAGGTCGAGCTTGGGATCATGCTGGGTTCCCCACTGGCCGTGCTGCTTGTTGAAGACCAGGTCCCACTTATTGCCGGGAAGTTTCTCCGCCCACAGGCTGTAGGTCCCTTCCTTAACAGTCTTGCTGCCAAAGGCAAGGTCTGTGCCGGTCATAAAAGTGGTGGAAGAATCCGCGCCGAGGCGCCAAAACTGCCCCGGCTTCAGTTCGGAAAGCATCTGGCCAACTGTCCTGCCGTGAAGAACAGGCCGCCCGTAGTCGATGGAAACCGTCTTGCCATTCAACTCAATCTCAGTCTTGCCCCGGGCATTCGCCGCCTGAAGAGGCAGCGTTATCGCCAACACCACAGCAAGCCCGAAGCACATCGTCAGTATCCGTTTCATCGTTTCCTCCTCAATGTCGTGTACCCATCACCCCAGAAACTTGTATTCATTTATCCTACCGCGCTTTAGGCAGCGCGAGAACAAATATCATGGCTGCCCCGCTGCTCAGCGGTCCTCCCGTTCAAGGAGCTCCAGGAAGGCCGCCAGCCTGGGAGGCAGCGGCGAGACAAATCTCACCAGCTCTCCGCTGCGAGGGTGCGCAAATTCAATCTGCGCCGCGTGCAGAAAATTTCGGTCCAGCGTCACGCGTTCTTGTGGTCCGATTCTGACCTTGGCAGGAGCTCCGTATATCCTGTCGCCCACCACCGGGTGATGGAGATGCGCAAAATGCACGCGAATCTGGTGGGTCCTGCCGGTTCGTGGTTCCACGTCCAGCAGGGTGAAGTGATGGAACCGCCGAACCACCCGGTAAAGCGTCAATGCCTCACGCGCGCCAATGCCGTCCACCCTCATGCGCGCCCGCTTGATGGGATCACGCCCCACCGTGGCCTCGATCTTCCCCTGTTCAGCCTCCACGCGACCGTGGACAAGCGTCTGGTAATGCTTGTGCACGGTGCGCGCCCGGAACTGATCGGCCAGCGCGCGATGCGCCGCATCATTCTTGGCCACCACGATCAAGCCGGAAGTCATCTTGTCCAGCCGATGCACTATTCCCGGCCGCATCTCGCCGGCAACTCCGGAGAGGCCTTTGCCCAGGTGAAAAAGCAGGGCATTCACCAGCGTGCCGGATTTGGTCCCCACACCAATGTGGACAGCCATTCCCGCCGGCTTATCCACCACCGCCATGTCGTCATCCTCGTACAAAATGGTGAGGGGCAATTCTTCAGCAAAGGCGTTGAGGGGCTCATGCTTTGCCAGAATGCTGACGCGGCTGCCGGCTTCAACCCTTTCACCGGATTTTGTGACGGGCTGCTCGTCAATCTTCGCAAGTCCCGAGCGGATCAGTTGCTGTAACTGGCTCCGGCTCCAGTCCGGCATGTGCTCCGCAAGGAAGACGTCCAGCCTGTGACCCGTGTCTTCAACCGTGGCCACAAATTCCCTTTGAGGCCCGTCCTGAGGCTTGTTCTCTGGCATCAAGGTTTACTTGGAAATAAGAATCTCAAGCAGCAGGAGCCCCGCACCCACCACAATAGCGCTGTCCGCTACGTTAAAGGTAGGCCAGTGATAGCTCCGGTAATAGACGTCAAGAAAGTCAACCACCTGGCCAAAGCGAATCCTATCGAGCAGGTTCGAGGATGCTCCGCCCACAATCAGAGCCAAACCCACTCCAGTTTGCCAGTTCATCTGCCTGCTCTTCAGCGCGACGATTACTACAGTGGCCAGCAAAGCCAGAGAAACACCGACGAGCAGCACCACCCTCCACGGTGAAGACGCCCCGGCAAACAAGCTGAAGGCAATGCCGCTGTTTTCCGTGTGAATCAGGTTAAAGAACCCTGGAATGACAGTGATCACCTGGCCGTGTGCAATGGAGTTCTGAACGATGTGCTTGGTGATTTGATCGGCCGCAAAAATCACGACAATGATCAGCCCATAGATGATGCGAACAGCGGCGAGAAACCGTCGCGGCCCCGCCGCGGATTCCATGGTCGGGCAGGATTTTTCCACCATAACGATCAGTTTATCCGAGAAGCGACCGCGGCGCCTGCATTGAGTTCGCGGCAGAGCAGCTTTCACACTTCCAGCGCTGCGGTAGTAGGGCAGAACCCGCGGCGGACAGAGTATCGGACACTAACGTAAACTCTAACCGGCAGCCTCTGCCTCAAGTTCGTGCAGGGCGGCCAGACAGCGCTCGCAGACCTCCGGATAAACATCATCCTTGCCGACTTGCTCGGAGTAGGTCCAGCAGCGCGCACATTTCGCCCCCGAGGCGTGTTCAACCCTTATCTTCAGCCCGGGCACGGAACTCTCTTCGGCGCTTGAGCCGGAATAAGGTCCAAGCTCAACTTGCGAAACGATCAGCAAGGTGGGCCAGTCGCCCAGATATTTTTCGAGAAGCGGGCGCAGGCTATCGTCGGCACTCAGGGTGACCTTGGCCTCCAGCGGGCTGTGGATCACATCGTCGCGCCGCGCAGTCTCCAATGCCTTGAGCGCGGCGTTGCGGATCTCAATCAACCGCGGCCAGTCGTCCAGCTTCTTCCTGTAAACCACCGGCACTTCGTCGCGAAGCGTTGATGCGGAAATAAATTGCGCCATGTGAACGCTGGGCTCGCGCGAACCGCCCTGCGGCAGATGTGACCACACTTCTTCCGCCGTAAAGCACATCAGCGGAGCGACCGCCCGCACCAGCGCGTCAGCGATTCGATAGAGCGTGGTTTGCGCCGCCCGGCGCCGGACGGAATGCACAGGCGATGTATAGAGCCGGTCCTTCAGAATGTCAAAGTAGAACGAGCTCAGTTCGATGGTGGCGAAATCGTAAATTGCACGATAAACCTTGTGGAAGGCGTCCTCATTGTATGCCGCGTAAACCCGGTCCAGCAGGCTGGCCGTCTCGGCGTGCGCCCAGGCGTCAATCTCTTCAAGCTGATCGGCCGTCACGCTGTTCACCGCCGGGTCAAAGTCATAAAGGTTTGACAGGCAATAGCGGAACGTGTTGCGTAGTTTGCGGTAGGCTTCCGACAGCCGCGCCAGGATATCCGCAGAGATGACAACGTCTTCACGGAAATCAATGGACGCCACCCACAAACGCAGAATTTCCGCCCCGTGAGTTTTGATGACTTCGTTCGGATCGATCACGTTGCCGAGCGACTTGGACATCGCCCTTCCCTGTGCATCCAGCGCCCATCCATGGGTCAGCACCGCGCGATAAGGGGCCGCTCCACGCGTCACCATCCCTACCAGCAGCGAACTGTTAAACCATCCCCGGTACTGGTCGCCGCCCTCCAGATAAACGTCCGCGGGCCACGGAAGGTCTGGCCGGTGGCCCAGCACGGCAGCGTGGCTGGAGCCGGAATCGAACCAGACATCCAGAATGTCCGTTTCCTTACGCAGATTGGCGCCACCGCAGGCGGGACACTTCGTTCCCGGCGGCACCAAATCCTTTACGTCGTGCGTGTACCAGGCGTCAGCACTCTCCTGCCTAAACAACTCAACCGCCCTTTGGCCGAGGCTGGCATCAAGCAGGGGCTTCTTGCAATCAACACAATGGAAAACCACGATCGGCACACCCCATGCCCGTTGACGTGAAATGCACCAATCCGGCCGCGTGACGACCATGTTGGAGATGCGTCCTTCGCCCCATTCAGGGGACCATCGAACTCTCTTGATCTCTTCCAGCGTACGCTCGCGCAGGCGGTCATGGTCAATGCTGGCAAACCACTGCTCGTTGGCCCGGAAGATGATGGGGTTATGGCAGCGCCAGCAGTGGGGATAGGAGTGCCTTAGGTGTCCCGCCGGCCCCAATAGGTTCCCGCGAGACTTCACAAGCTCAATGATCGTCTCATTGGCTTCAAAAACCTGCTTCCCCTTGTATTCGGGCAGGCCTTCGGTGAACTCGCCGGCGTCGCCCACAGGGGAATAGATTTCGATGCCGTATCGCACGCCTGTTTCATAGTCTTCGCGGCCATGCCCCGGCGCGGTGTGGACGCAACCTGTTCCATCTTCAGCCGTGACGTAATCCGCCAGCACACCCAAAAGTTTGCGTTCCAGGAACGGATGCTGGATCTCGATGCGGTCGAGCTTCTTGCCAGGAAAACGCGCCAGCACCTCGGGCGCGTTCAATCCCGTCTCCGCCATGGCCGGACCGTGCCGGCGGCCCTCCAGGATATAAACCGGCCCGTCCTTGCTGCCGTCGCTCGCAGCCACATATTCAAACTGCGGGTGGAAGGCCACGGCCATGCTGGCGGGAAGCGTCCACGGCGTGGTAGTCCAGATGATGACGTAGACCTCACGGCCCTTCAGTCCCGGCGCAACGGCGCTCAAATCTGAAAGCACCTTATAGCGAACATAAATGGAATGGCTGGTATGTTCTTCATACTCAACTTCGGCTTCAGCCAGGGCGGTCTTGTCGTGGATGCACCAGTAAACCGGCTTGAGGCCGCGGTAGATATAGCCCTTTTCCAGAAAGGTCAGGAAAGTTTCCGCGATCACCGCCTGATAGGAGGGATCCATCGTCAGATAAGGCCTCTGCCACTCGCCCAAAACACCCAGGCGGATAAAATCTTCGCGCTGAAGATCCACGTACTTCTCGGCGTACTGGCGGCATGCCTTGCGGATTTCCACCCTACTCATCTGCCGCTTGCGCGGGCCCAGTTCCTTATCAACGTTGATCTCGATGGGCAATCCGTGGCAGTCCCAGCCGGGAACGTACGGAGCGTTAAACCCTGCCAGGGTCCTTGATTTGATGATGAAGTCCTTGAGGATCTTGTTCAGCGCGGTTCCCAGATGGATGCGGCCATTGGCATAGGGAGGACCGTCATGCAGAGTGAAAATCGGCGAATCCTTCCGCGCCTGGCGAATCTGGCCGTACAGGTCCTCTTCCGCCCAGCGGGCAAGCCAGCGAGGCTCGTTCTGCGGCAGGTTGGCCTTCATCGAAAATTTGGTTTGCGGAAGATTCAGCGTCTGCTTGAGGTCGAGCGCCTTTGGCATCGGTCCCCCTTGTATGGATAAACTATTGATTATAGAAAAGGAGATCATCCGGTGTCCAGCAAAGACGGTTCCAGGCAATGGCGGGATCAATTGAATGCGCCCGCTTAAAAGCTCGTACTCAGCCGAAGGCCGAAACTGCGTGGCGTGGCGATGGCCGTCCCGGAAAAGAGGCTGGCGAAATTAATAACGTTGAGGCGGTTGGTCAGGTTTGAACCCTGAACCTGCAGAGTGAGGGTCCTGTCATCCTTCCGATAGATTTCGAACCCGGCGCCCGCGCTGAGCGAATAAGACGGTCGAACCCGTCCTCGTGAAAAGTCCACGCGACTCAGCACGCGCGCGCCGTATTGGGCCAGCAGGAAGCTGTAATCGCTGTTTCCGGTATCCAGCTCGACCGGCAGGCCGCTACCAAAGGTATTTTCCGTGGCCAGCCAAACCCGCCTTGTAACCTGGTAGCGCAAACTTGCCTGTGCGGTGTTCCGCTGGTCCTGGGAGAGCCAGAAACGGCCGTTGTCAGAAACGCCGGCAATGGCTTCCGACCCGATAAACAGGCCTCCGGTGATCGGTCCCTGGCCTGCCGCCACCTGGTTTGAATAACTGATGGAACCCGAAAAGCGTCCCCAGTGCGGCAACGCCAGCTTCCCCTCTACGCCCTGTATTTTGGCCCGGGCATCGGCAATGGGAAAGCTGACGCCCGTGTTCAGTAGAGTGTCATCATCGGCAAAGTTGCGGAATTCCCGCCGGAAAAGGTTCACATCCAGCCGAACGTGGCCGCCCATACCCTTGGTGATGCCTACCTCGTAATAATTGGCGCGAGCCGGTTCTACGGGGAGGCGCAGCACCAGCGGGCTGACCTGGTCAAGAGCGGCGGAACTTGCCAGCAGCAGGTTCTCCATGGAGGGTGTCTGGAAAACCCGGTCATAATCAGCGTGGACCAGCAAACCCAGCCCGGTAAGGTATCGTGAGACGGCAACCCGCGGGCTCCAGGCCCCCTGCTTTATCACAAACCTGTAATGGTCATAACGCAAGCCCAGGCTTACGCTCCAGTTATGGATGCGAAACCTGTCCTCCGCAAAGGCAGCCGGCTCAATGTCAGTCTGGCGGCCTGCAAAGGCAAATTGCAAGGACGTGCTGGGATCAAACTGCAAAGGATTCGTAATGGCATACTGAAGGCTTTCGTGAACGGGACTTGCAATCGCGTCTGCGCCAATTTTCCAGTTTTGCGTTCCCTTCGAACCCGCCAGTGCCAGGCGCCCATAACCTTGCCGAAAACCACGTTGCTGGCTGATGTCAACCGGAGTCGACAAAGTATTCGACCAGAGGCGGAATGTTTCATCCCTGAAGCTGCCTTCTGCACTGAACAGCAGGGCGGGAGACAGCACGCGGTTGTAATCAGCCTGGAGAGTGGTTTCGCTGTCTGCAGAGTCCTGTCGCTGGCCGGCGTGCTGCTGGACAAGCTCATTGGGAACAGAGTAGCGTACTTCCGCGTGACGAATAGAAACTTGCAGATGGTCGGCCTGCGTCAGGTCTCGAGACCAGGTTGCCGCCGACTGGCCGCTCGACCCGTGGTTGGTATAGTTGGCAATGACCGGAGGATCGAGATAACGGTCTGTAACTCCTGCGTTACCCGAAATCATGAACTGGTTAGCGCCGCGCGCATATCCCATCCCGACCCCGCCGCTCGCTGTCGCGAAGCTGCCGCCTTCGGACGCCGAGCTCATGTGAAAGCCAGCCGGAATTTCCTTCACGGTCGTCACCTCCACGACCCCTCCCAGCTTGCGGCCATACTCCGCCGGAAAACCTGCCGTTATCACTCGCATGGACTGGACATCATTCACAGGCAGGGGAGGCGCAAAGGCTGGAGAGCGGTTCTCCGTCAGCGGGAGTCCATCGACCACGAATTGCACATCATACTCCGACCCACGAGGGTGAAGGACGCCGTTGGCCTCATAGAGCCACCCGGGCTCGGAGTTTATAGCGTCCGTCACCCCACGGCCAAGCTGCGCGGGAATCTGCTGATTGAGGGTTCGTGGCCCGGCCGAGTAAACGCTCCTTACGCTTTCAGGATCAATCAGCGTAGAGGAACTCTTTACGTCAATGCTACTCCTGACCGGGGCCAGCCCCAACGTCACGGATACGGTAAGCGGCACCTCAGAACGTATGTGGATGGGCCTCCGCAACGGAAGAAATCCCGGGTGCGTTACCTTCAGTCGATACAGGCCGAATGGAAGTTCCTGCGCAACGCCGTTCCCTCGCCGGTTTGTCAGGAAGGTCCGGTGCACATGGTTTGCCTCACTTGCCAGATCCACGGACGCCTTGATTGGTCCTCCCTTGGGGTCCCGAACCGTCAGGCGTATCCCTCCCCGCTCGTGCTGTGCGCAAGCGGAAACCGCCGAAAAAGCTACCAGCACAAAATAGAAGCTCGTTTGGGTAAGGACTTTGTGTCTATTGCGCAATTCTTGATTATACATCCCACAGGTAAGGCAAGCCGCGCTCTACCCATCCATTAACTCCACACATAGCACCCTCTGCCCGAAAACCGGCACCCTGAATTAGCACGCACGAAGCACTGCCGCAGCACTTACGGAACACTTCGGTGCCGTCGGTGGCGCAAATTGAAAAATCCACCATTTTTATCGAACTGCGCGACAATGGGACACGGGCTTTATGCGAATTCACCTCTGCCATCACGCAAGTCAGCGGAAAAAAGGCCTCCTCCTCGCTCCAGGGTTACTTTTCCTCGGCTTGCTTGCCAGCGCCGGCATTCTCAACGCGCTTCCCGCCCCGGCACAGTCGAATTCCGAGGCGCCGGCGCGCGGGGCACAGCTACCAGGCAGCACAGGAGCGGCTCCATCCGGATTTCGAGCGCCCCAGCCTTCCCTTCCCAGCCAGAACATGGACAACGGTCCTCAAAAAGCGGCCGATACCTTACTGGTCATCGTAAACGACGAGAATGGAGTCGCGGTGCCGCTGGCCCGTGTTGATCTGTTACAACCTGATACGCAACAAATCGTAAGGGGAGAAACGAATTACGCCGGGCGACATATTTTCCGGGGTCTGGCGACGGGCAGTTACCAATTGGTTGTGCAAAAGGAGGGCTTTTACGCCGTTCGTTCCATAAAAGTTGCCGTGGGAACGGTGGATCGCACGGAAGTCACCCTGACTCGTGTGCGCGAGATCCACCAGAGGGTCAATGTTGTCGCCTCCCCCCTCGCCATCGACCCCGCCAGGACCACCTCCACGCGCAGGCTGAGCGACACGGAAATCATGAATCTTCCCTTCAGCGTTCCGCGCGACATTCGTTATGCGCTCCCCTTAATGCCCGGCATCGTGCAGGACGCCACTGGGCAGATCCATGTGGACGGCGCGCCCACGCGACAAATCCTCGATCAACTGGATGGGTTCAACATCACCGACCCGGCAAGCGGCAACTTTGACACCCGCGTACCGGTAGACGCATTACGCTCAGTTACCGTCTATGACAGTCGTTATCCAGCGCAATACGGCAAATCTTCCGGAGGTGTGCTGGACCTTGAGTCCGGCATGGGCGACGATCGCTATCGCTTTTCCGGCACGGACCTTATTCCCTCGATTGCCACACACAAGGGTTTTCACATCAACGGATGGGACCCGCACGGCAGTTTTTCCGGCCCCATCAAGAAAGGTAAGGCGTGGTTTTTGATGGCGCCGGAAAGCGAGTACGACCTCGAACTGATCAATGAACTTCCGCCAGGTGCCGACAGCGACACGCGCTGGCGGTGGGGAGACCTGGCCAAGGCCCAGATCAATCTGACCCCCTCAAACATCCTGACGACCGATTTTCTTTTCAACGAGTTTCGCAGTGATCACGCTGGCCTTTCCCGCTTCAACCCGGTGGAAACCACCACCCGGCTCAACCAGTCTATCTATCACCTTTCTGCCATTGACCAATTTACGCTTTCGAATGGCACGTTGGTGGAATATGGTATCGGCTTCAGCCGTTTTCACGTTGCCGAACTGCCGATGGGAAATGCCACCTACGTGTTGACGCCCGAAGGATCAAGTGGGAACTACTTTCAGCGTTCAGAGGCACGCTCACAGCGGATGCAGGTGATCGCAAATCTCATTGCCCCCACCCTCAGCAGGTGGGGCACGCACGAGCTGAAAACTGGGATCGATTTCGACCGCGTCACAGATGTGGAATCCTACAACCGGCACGACATCACGATCCTTCGCCAGGATGGGACTATTTCCCGTACGGTCAGCTTCCCAGGCAATCCCTTGCTCGAACAAACTAATATTGAAACTGGCATTTATGGGCAAGACCACTGGTCCATCTCACGCGGCCTCGTGCTCGACCCTGGTCTCAGGATTGGGTGGGACCGTATTGCCCCGGGCGCGCGTGTTTCGCCGCGCGTCGCGGCCAGCTTTACTCCCTCCCCAGAAGACAATATGAAGATCGTGGCGGGCGCCGGCGTCTATTACAATGAATCCAATATTGACCTTTACACACAACCGCGCTCTGGAACGCGCATCGATTCTTTCTATGGTCCCACAGGCACCAGCCTGATCCGGCCGCCGGTGGAAAGCATTTTCCAGATCGACCGGAGGAATTTGAAGAGGCCCTGGGTCCTGAACTGGAGCGTTGGCATCGAGCGCAAGCTTCCGGCCGAATTCTTTTTGCGGGCGGAATATCTCCAGAAGCGAGGGTATAACGACTGGACGTACGTGAACCCGTGCTCAGGGCCCCAGGCCTGTTTTACGGGCCTATTCACAATGGAAAGTACGCGACGCGACCGTTATGATGCAGTGGACGTTGCCGTGCGGCGACGGTTCCAAAATGGGCACGTCATTTATGCCGCCTACACGCATTCGAACTCACGCTCCAATGCAGTTCTTGATTTCAACCTGACCAATCCCTATTTCAGCCCCCAGGGAGCAGGCCCACTGCCGTGGGATATTGGTTGTTGCCGCGGATGACGGGGCCATGCCGCAAACTATCGAAGCG
>JAJYJL010001043.1 GCA_021789565.1 Acidobacteriota bacterium | reverse complement strand
TTGACAACAACCCCGACACTTTCTGGATGGCGCCTCCGCATACATACCACGCATCGCTGGAATTGAAATTTCCCAAGCCCGTCACCTTTGACCGGACCGTCACCATGGAGTGGCTGAATCGGGGGCAGAATATTGAAAGCTACGAGATACAAGCATGGACTCAACCAACCGGCTGGAAGACTCTGTTTCGGGGCACCAGCATCGGCCACAAGAAAATTGATATCTTCCCTGAGATGACGGCCAACGAAGTCCGGCTGAAAATCCTGGCTGCATCTCACACGCCGGCCATCAGCGAATTCCAGATTTATGACGGCCACGGCGCGCCCTAACACTGCCCTCGCGCCCGGCGATGAGCCCGGTTTGGTATGAGCCCGGTTTGATATTGCTTTCCTGCCGCGCCGGTGGTTTACAAACGGGAAAATCATAAAGCTGGTTCGGAGAGACCGAAGTTCACAGAGCATAAAGCCGTTCAGTCGCCCACCGGTCCTTGCGTTCGTTCAAAAGAACAACTGGATTGGGTAACACATTTTCCAGCCGGAGGAAACCAGGCCTTACAACCTTTTGCAGAATTGAATTCGAGACGCAAGACAGGAGGAGTCCCTATGTCTCAAGAAACCGAAAAGCCGGACGTCAGCCGGCGCGAGTTCCTGAAAACCGGCGCCAAAGCCGGTGCGGCCGGGCTCACGGCCTTTAGCGGAATTACCTTCATCACCAACCCTGAACGCGTGTTTGGGGCCAATGACCGTGTCCTGTTGGGCGGAAGCAAATCAAGTCGGAGATGCGGGCAACCGATTTTATTGTAAACTGTCATTTGCCGCTGGCAGCAGGCGGCGCCACGGAAATAGTATTTCCACGACTGGGGATAAGAACGGACATCCAATAGCGATAGCAGGGGGTCTTATGATGCCGGACCGTGTTAATCGAAGAGACTTTCTCAAGGGTTCAGCGGCCGGAGCCTCGGCACTTGCCGCGGGGTTGGGCGGTGGTACTGGCCTGGCCGCCGGCACAGCGCATGCAGAAGGCGGCGAGCCAGGACCTTCATCCGATCAAATTGGGCGGCCGGTTCGCGTGGTGAGTGTTGGTTTTCATGCCGGGCGGGCGCTGAACGAAATTGTTGAACTCGTGGACGAGCAGGGAGCAGAGGGGGCTGACATCATCGCCATCCCCGAGACCTGCCGGGGCCTGAACAAGACCAGCCGCGAGCCGATCGATGGCCCCACGGTCACGGCCATGTCGCGTTTGGCCCGCAAGCACCGCACTTACATCGTTTGCCCCATCGACCGCCAGCATGGTGACCAGCATTACAACTCGGCCGTTCTCCTCGACCGCTCCGGCAAAGTCGTTTGTATCTACGACAAGATGTTTCCCGTCTGGCAGCAGGAGTGCGTGCCGTACGACATGCTCCCCGGCAAGGAGGTCAAGGTTTACGATGC
Source organism: Acidobacteriota bacterium (assembly GCA_021789565.1). The sequence continues at coordinate 1,124 of JAJYJL010001043.1, read as the reverse complement.
GGATTTTGGCCGTGTCGGCTTTGCCATCTGCTTTGACGTGAACTGGTCGCCCCTCTGGAAGCGCATCTCAGACCATGGTGCCGAACTGGTGATCTGGCCCAGCGCGTACTCAGCCGGGCGCTCGCTGCAGGCCCAGGCTATTGCCTATAACTACTACATCGTCAGCTCGACGTGGGTTCCCGACTGCCACGTCTTTGACCTTGATGGCGAGAAGATGATCTACGACACGCACAATCGCGACGCCAAAACCAACATCACTCGCGTGACTCTCGACCTTGACCGCTGCATCTTTCACCAGGACATCAACTATCCCGATAAGCTCCAGAAATTACTTGCCGCTGAGGGCGACAACGTTGAGCAGGAAAAGTTTCTGGCAGAGGAGGGATGGTTTATGCTGAAGGCCAAACGCCCCGGAGTGAGTGCCCGCAAGCTGGCCCAAAAGTACGGCCTGGAAGAGCTGCGCCACTACATCAATCGCAGCCAATGCGAAATTGATAAGTGCCGGGGATGGGAGTTTTCCTGAGGCCCTGAACGCCATTCCGATGAATGCACCGTGCAAGCCCACGGCGGTTTTCATGTACTTCTGAGACGTAACCGGGCCACATTTCGCCGCTCACGTCACGCTTTGTTCAGCACAAGGCGCTGCACCGCGCCGTAGCCGTTGAACCGCAAGCGGTAGAGATAGTTGCCTGAAGCGTATTTCGCCGTGTTCCACGCCGCCATATGGTAGCCGGGGGCGCAGTCCGCGTTGTAGATCACTTCCAGATTCTTGCCGTTTGTGTCAAGAATCTCAACCAGAACCCATCCGTTTTCCGGAACGCTGAACTCGATGGCCAACAGCGGATTCCTGGCGTTGGGGTAGTGTTGATTCAGCACCCGCGTTGTGGGCTTTGAAGGGATGCTCAGCTTCTTCTCGCTCACCGTGCTGTAGTCGAAAGGCTCGTCGCACAGGTGCCAGAGCGGCTCTTTTCCGCGCTGCTGCAGGTAGAAGGTCCTCAACGGCGTGCGCGTGAAGCTTGTGACCGGCCTGCGGACGGCAACACCGTCCTGCCACTCATACACGGGGATATTCATCGGGTTCATCATGTCCAGCTTGCCGCGCTCCATGGCAATGTGGAACAACC
>JAJYJL010000089.1 GCA_021789565.1 Acidobacteriota bacterium | reverse complement strand
CGTCTCGGATGGTCATTTTGCTGTAGGGAGGCACGGGCGGCACCGAAAGCGCCTGGCGCTTGCCCGCCAGTTCTTCCTGCAAGTCAGTAATGGCATGATGGGTTCCAGCAAGCAGGAAATCCAGGGCCTTGCGCTGCTCCTGGGCGCGGTCTTGCCAGAAGGCTACCAGCCGGGTATGAAAAGCCAGGTTGGCAACAAACGGGTAAATTTCCTGGTAAGCAGTGTCTATCTTCCTCGCACGCGCCTGCTGGATCAGCCCATTTAGTTGCTGGATTGATTGCTCGACCTGTTTGCGCTCTCCCTCCAGTTGCGGGACCGTTGTTTTGAACAGGAGATCTCCGTAAGGCTGCTTCTGGGTCCTGGCCTGGTCTGTTGCCAGGCGCAGGTTAGACAGCTTGAAAACCTTGTCCTGCTTGAACCTCAGAACCATGCCATCGCGCAGGAAAAGCGGGCTGAAGAAAATGCCCAGGTAGGCGATATGCTCTGCACTTACAGACTGGTCGTCGGGTGAACGCATCTTGTCGATGCTTATTTGAACTGTGTTCTTGCCCGGACCAATGACATAGCCGTCAAAGGTCCCTCCGGTGTAAGTCTGATTTTCAGGATGGCCGGCGCTGTCTGAAATTCGGACGTAAACCGAAAAAGGCTCTTTGTATGGATTTTCAACGTCAAATTTCAGGGACTGCCATTGGCTCCAGTCCCTCACCGGAAGCCTGGTGGTTGCAAACCCGGTTTCCTCATACCCTTTCCAGAAGGTGGCCTCCAGCGTTCCCGATGAATTCGCCTCCAGGTCACAATGAGTTGTCTTCCAGTTAGCCCGGACAGCCTCGGGCGCGAACAGGCCGGCAATTCCACCGTTGCCCATGTTCGAACATGACAGAGTAAGGGCCAAAAGTGCAGTAGAAGCTATGGATAAAAAAGTTCGCGTGCATGTTTTCATCAAGCGCCTCTCATTGAGATGTTAAGATCGGGCCGGCCTGTCCGGCTGTGATCAATTCAATTTTCGGGCTTTCGCCGGGTAGGAGTATACTGCCTTTTGGTTTCAGCCGGTCCCAAAATTGCGATTGCACCTTACCACGCCAATGATCACACTGGAGATAACCATGAACAGAATCGTGAATCGTGAAAAGCAGCGCAACAGCGCCTTGCTGTTTCTTTGTGCTTTTCTTGCGATATCCTTCGCCGGAATGGGAACAAGCTGCACAGAGAATCAGCCATCAAAGGGCCAGGTGGCCACGGTGACTTCCTTTGAGTCTCAAAATGATCTTCGCCAGCTTAAAGTGACGGATTGCAAGGCCTCACTGACGACTCAAAATGTGACGAGCGGGCATCACGCCCTGAAAGTGGAATTCAGCAATCCGGAGACAGCGTCGGTTGAGCTGAGTCCTGGGCCTATTGCATGGGATTGGACCCAATATGGAGCAGTGGCCGTTGACGTAGCCAACCCTTCCAACAAGGAAATCCAGGTTGGAATGCAGTTGGAAGATGGAGGGCCGGGTGCTGGCTCCAGCCGCTGGTCGGCCAGTTATAGCGGCAATGTGGCGCCACATGCGACGGTCAGTTACTACTACGGGTTTGGCCCCAGTTCTCCGATTGCCCACGGAATGCGCGGTGGACCGCCGACGGTGGCTGGAATACTGCCCTTCAGTATGATTCCGGGAGCGGATAAGCCGGTAGGCTCTAACGACATTGCCGGCTTGAAACTCTCCTTCCAGCACGACGCCGAGACGCAAAGCGTTGTGGTTGACAACATCCGCCTGCTACCACCTTTTAATTATGACGGCATCGTGGATCGTTTTGGTCAATACACTCGCGCAGACTGGCCAGGCAAGATACATAACCTGCAAGACCTTTTGGCCCAGAAAAAGCAGGAGGAAGCAGAGCTGAAGGCGCATCCCACCCTTTCTGATCGTGACGAGTACGGAGGATGGGCCTCCGGCCCGCATGTGACTGCGACGGGGTACTTCACAACCCTGAAGCGTCATGGCAAGTGGTGGCTTGTTGATCCGGATGGCCGCCTGTTCTTTTCGATGGGAATTGACGTCTTCAATGTCAATCCGAACGGCGACGCCTACACTTTTGTGACTGGTCGTAAAGAAATGTTCACCTGGCTGCCGAAACCCGGCGACCCCTTGAGCAAGTTCTATAGTGAAGACAACCACGTGGTCTACGGCCCAACCCATGAAGGACAGACTTTTGGGTTTTACACCGCGAATCTGGAAAGAAAATATGGCGCCAACTGGGAGAAGGATTGGCAAGCTACTGCCCTCGATCGATTGCGGGCATGGGGATTTAACACCATCGGCAACTGGACCGATCCAGCTCTCTACGCTTACAAGAAAGTCCCTTATGTAGCGACCATCTCGATCCATGGCCACTTTGCCCATGTCCCCAGTGGAAATGATTACTGGGGGCCCATGCCCGATCCATTCGATCCCCAATACGTAGCGGCAGTTGATAAAGATGTCAGCGAAGTCGCCCCGACGCATCGCGATGATCCCTGGTGTATCGGCTACTACGTCGATAACGAGTTATCGTGGGGTGGGGGCAACACAGACAGAACGCATTATGGTCTTGCCTACGGGGCTCTCTCAGCAAACGGCACATTACCCGCAAAGCGGGCGTTTGTTAAACAATTGCAGTCGCACTACAGGAACATCGGGAATCTGAATAAGGCCTGGAGCACTCACTTTGCATCCTGGCCGGCTTTGCTGAATCAGTCTTATCAACCGGCCGATACACTGAATTCGAAGATGAGGAAAGACTTCAGCGATTTTCTGACGCTGGACGCGGACCAATACTTCAGGGTCATCCGTAACGCTATTAAGAAATATGACCCGCACCACATGTATCTCGGCGCCAAATTTGCGTGGCGAACCCCGGAAGCCGTGGAAGCTTCCGCCCGCTACTGCGACGTGGTCAGCTTCGATATCTACCAGTCACACCTCGATCCGCAGGAGTGGGGCTTCACGACGGCCCTGAACAAACCCTGCATGGATGCGGAATTTCACTTTGGGGCCGTAGACCGGGGGATGTTCCACACAGGGCTCGTTTCAACCCCGGATCAGAAGGCACGTGCGGCCATGTATAAGCAGTATCTTGAAAGCGTCGAGGACCTTCCGGCGTTTGTCGGCTGCCAATGGTTCGAGTATTACGACGAGCCCCTGACCGGCAGGGCCGGCGATGGTGAAAACTATAACATCGGATTTGTATCCGACACGGACACGCCTTATTCCGAAATGGTGGAAAGCGCGAAGGCTGTCAGCGCCGAAGTTTACAAACGCCGCAGCGGAGAATAGATACGACGGCAGAATAAGGCGGCACTGGCCGGCGGCTTCACACGTTATACTTGCTGGTTTGTCCGATGAATTTCGCTGGCCAGGCGTCGATTGCGCAACGCCTGAATCGGCCCAAGATTGTTAACGCCATGTCGCCGGCTTATGCGGAAAGAAAGGGGCCCACAAAAGCCTCTGGTCACTGGCGCTCCAAACCTGGTTTCAAGGGCGAGAAGGTTCGCTTAAAAGGAGTCATGAAATGGCAAAGCATGGGAAGTTGATTTATTCATTATTGGTCGCAATTCTTCTGATACCAACCTCGGCACTTATGGCCCAAGCTCCCGCACCGGTGCACATCTGGGAGGCGCCAATGACGCTGCCCACTTACAAGATTGGTCCCCCTGAACAATCCCCCATGTTTTTTGCAGGCCGGATCTACCAGGGCGCTGCGGGCAAGATTTATCCTTATCCGCTCTATGACAGGATTCTCGACGTTCGGGGTGACAAAACCTACCAGGCGGACTTCCTCGAAAACAAGTACGTGAAGATCGCGGTACTTCCCCAGTTGGGAGGGCGCGTGTTTTCGGCGACAGACAAAACGAATGGCTACGATTACGTTTACCGGCAGACAGAGATCAAGCCCGCGCTGATTGGCATGATCGGGGCCTGGATTTCCGGCGGAATGGAATGGGACATCCCAAGCCATCACCGTTCCACCAGCTATCTTCCAGTCGAGCATCGGCTGGTGAAGAATGCCGATGGCAGCAGCACCATCTGGGTAGGCGATGTGGACCTGCAGACGAAGATGCAATGGCTGGTGGGGCTCACACTCTTTCCGGGCAAATCTTATTTGAAGGTGACGACCAAACTGCTGGACGGGGCGCCCATTGTGCAATCGTTTCTGGATTTCACGAACGCCGCCATGCACGTAAACAAGAACTACCAGGTGCTCTTCCCTCCGGACACGCAATTTGCCGTGTTTCACGCCAAAGTGCAATTCACCCATTGGCCCATCTCGCATGAAGTTTTTATGGGCGTCGATTACACGCGCGGAGTCAACGTCAGTTGGTGGAAGAACAATCCCGCCAGCATGTCCTTTTTCGCGTGGAATTTTAACGGCGATTTCTTCGGCGGTTACGACCACGGCGTGAATGCAGGGACCATCTGCATCCAGAACCATTATGTTTCGCCGGGCGCCAAATTCTTTGAGTGGGGCAACGGACCGTCCGGAGAATTGTGGGACAAGATACTGGACAGCCAGGGACCCTATCTCGAGCTGATGTCGGGCAACTACTCGGACAACCAGCCCGACTACAGTTGGATTCAGCCTTATGAGGCGAAGATTGCGAACCAGTACTGGTACCCCATCCGCGGCATCCGCGGCGCGAAGAACGCGAACCTGAATGGTGCCGTCAACCTCGAGGTCGAACCCTCGGGAAAGGTCTTCTTGGGCTTCTCCGCGACCCAGGCTTTCGACAACGCGAAAGTGGTTCTGACGGGCAAGGGACAAACTCTTTTTGAGCGGACAGTTGACATCAATCCCGGAACGCCTTTCACTCACGAGCTGGCTTTGCCGGCCGGGATGACACAGTACGATCTGAAGGCCGCCCTTCTGGATTCAAAAGGGAATGAACTTGTGAGCTACCAGCCGATGAAGCTGGCGCCTGAAGCGATGCCGCCCACGGTGACTCCTCCCGGGCCGCCTGCCGAGATCAAGACCGTTGACAAGCTCTACCACACAGGGCTGAGGCTGGAGCAGTTCCACAATGCGACGCTTTCGCCCCTTCCTTATTATGAGGAAGCGCTCCGCCGCGATCCCGAGAATTACGAAGTGAACACCGCTCTGGGCCGCATTTATTGCAAACGGGGGCAATGGCAGGAAGCCATCAAGCACCTGGAGCTGGCGCTCCATCGGGCAACGTACAACTACACGCGTCCCAAGGACGGAGAGGCCGACTATTATCTGGGCGTCGCCGAGCGAGGTGAGGGCCAGGACCAACAGGCTGAGAGCGCGTTTTACCGGGCTTCGTGGAGCGAGGCATGGACGGCTGCAAGTTATTTTCAGCTTGCCGAACTGGAAGGCCGGAAGGACAACTGGGCCGGAGCGGCGGCCGACCTCGATCATTCTCTTGACTACAACATGCAAAATGCCAAGGCCTGGGACCTGAAGGCTGTGGCGCTGAGGAAGCAAGGGCGCAACCAGGAGGCTGAGGAAGCTGCCAGGAAAGCGTTGGCCATCAATCCTCTGGATCTGTGGGCCGGGAATGAACTCAAGTTGATGAACGCCGGAGACGAGCCAGAGATCGGCCTGGGTAACGCCCTGCAATCGAACCTATGGCTGGCGCTCGACTATTACCACGCGGGACTTCCAGGTGAGTCCGAAGCAGTTATCAAGCGGCTCGTAGCCGCAAGCCCTGATCCAGCAAAGGTCAACCCGCTTCTTTATTACTACCTTGGCTTTTTTGCGCGGCAGCGCGATCAGGCGAGCGAATCTTCCAAGTACTTCAACTTGGCAAGGCAAATGCCTTCGGCCTATGTGTTTCCGTTTCGGGTAGAAACCGTCAAAGTGCTGGAAGTGGCGATGAAGGCTGATCCCACCAACGCGCTCACGCCTTACTATCTCGGTAACAACTTGTACTTTCTCCATCGGCGCCCTGCCGCCATCAGAATGTGGAAGAAATCTGCTGACATGAATAGCTCATTCGCGCCCGCGTGGCGCAATCTTGCTTTTGCCTATGAGCACGCTGAGAAGAACACTGCAAGAGCCATTGCCGCCATGGAGAAGGCGGTGGATTTGGAAAAGAGCAACGCCTATTACCGCTACGAACTTGACGTCCTATACGAAGAGGGCAACGTCTCGCCGCAAAAACGGCTGGCATCGCTTGAGGCCGACCAGGCAGGAGTCTCCAGGCGTTCTGACGCATTGGCCCAGGAGATCCGGGTCAACATACTGCTGGGCCGATACGACCGTGCCATTGCCTTGCTGAAGGGCCATGAATTCCACAATTGGGAGGGTGAAGGTGATATTCACGACGCCTATATGGACGCCACCATTCTGAAAGGCGACAGAGAATTCAGGGAAGGCAAGTATCAGCAGGCGCTGCAGGATTACGAAACATCGCTTCTGTACCCCGCGAACCTGGAAGTCGGGCAACCCTATCGCCAGCCCAGACTGGCTCAGGTTGATTATCTGATGGGCCTGGCGCAGGAGAAGCTTGGGAACAGCACAAAATCCCGGGAACTGTTCCGGGAGGCCGTATCCTCTCACTCAAGCTTTGTGGGCACTGAGATGGAGTATTACCAGGGTATGGCGGCGTTGAAGCTGGGACAGAGGGCCAAAGCACAGCAACTCTTTAGTTCCCTGATCCAGCGGGGCGAAAGAATGTTGACGGGAAACTCGGGGCCTGGGTTCTTCGCGAAGTTTGGGAATGGGCGGTCAAAAAGCTACCAGGTAGCCGATGCTCACTATCTCATCGGCTTGGGGAACCTTGGAAAGGGCGCCACGGAAAAGGCCCGGGAAGAGTTTCAACAAGCCCTGAAATCGGACATCAACCACCTGGGCGCAACAGCACAATTGCTGGCATTGTCCGACACGAACGCGAGGGCTTCGCGCTAGAACTCGCTAAGCCAGGTTTCTGGCTCTAGCGCCAGGGGCGGAACGGACGCAAAGCCCGACGGTTAGTTTCGGCCTCTCATGGGATTCGAGATATAGCCACTCGAGTCCCGTCGTGGTTGTGTGCCCTCGGACTCGGGAGTTTCCATAGGCTCATCACGAGTTGGCATACGCTGATGTACCCGACCACCAGGAAGTGGTTACAGACGGTGTCAGTGCCAAAATGCACCCTCACGCTCTGCCAGCACATCCCAAGCGATAACGGTTGCAGAAACAAAAGGTGAGATGGCGCGCCTGGAGGGGCTCGAACCCCCGACCTACAGATTCGAAGTCTGCCGCTCTATCCAACTGAGCTACAGGCGCGAGAATTCAACTCTATCAGCTTGATGGCATTTCTCGCAACACGAGCGTCCCGCAGCTTCGAGGGGCGCTGTTACTTGCCGGCGGGAATCCGGAGGACAGCCGTATCGAGGCCGGACGAAGACGCCTTGACATCAATCTCGCCGGCTTCGCCAGTGCTCTGGAGATTGATAGCGACGCTGCCGGATATGGCGTCAATTTCTGTCGTGCCTCCAAGCAGGCGTCCGGGACCCGTTGCGGAAAAAGCAATCCAGTTTTGCGCTGCTGGAACCACCGCCCCGGCGGAATCAACCACATTCGCCTCGATGAAAACAACATCTGCTCCGTCCGCCGCAAGCGATTTCTTATCCGGCTTCAACTCAATACCCTTCGCCGGCCCGGCAGTGCGCAGTTGGTGGCGAACCGTCACACTTCCCTTCTTGCCGACGGCCAGCAGCGTCCCCGGCTGATAGCCAACGTCATCCCACACAAAAGGCGGGTGCCGAAGGTGCGATCCCGGCAGTTTTGTTTTCGCAAATTGATCACTCAGTTGCTCGGGCCCATGATATTTCTCTACCAGCGACCGAAAGTCCTGCCACACGCGCTCCTGGGTGGCGGGCTTGCGCACACCCAGGCTCTGCCCGTTCAGGAAAAGTTCAACCGTATCGCAATTGCTATAGATCCTCACCGCGCGAGTGCGGCCCGCATCTTCAGGCCAGGTCCAGTGGCCCACGATATGGACCATGGGCTTCTCCGTCCACTGCGCCTGCAGAAAGAAATAGGCGTTCTTGGGGATGCGCCACATGTCGGAAACACCCAGGTAGTCATTGAACGGCCAGCGGAGAGTCAATCGCCCGTCACGCGGCGCCCACAGACTTCTGGTGACTGAGCCATTCGGCTCGCCGCAGTCAAACATGCACCACTTGGCCGTTCCAAGCCACGGCAGGGCATTCCACTGCATCAGGAACCCTTCCTGGCTTAATGCCATCTCACTGTCTGGCACAGCCTGGATTCTGCCGCGATCGATCAACGCCGGTCCTTCCCGGCCGCGCTCACAAGAAATGGCTCCCCACTCGTTCCAGATGTACTTTTTTTCCGGATGCTCTTTGTGCGCCTGCAGGAGATCTTCGTAGCTGGTGGCGTCCATGATGTCGGTGACGTGCGGGCAGCGGCCCGCCGTCCATCGGGCGGGATCAAGTTTGTGCGTGTAGTCAGAGAGTTCCACAAAATCTTCGGGGTATTTGTAAGTGCTTAAATCATCTGCAAATCCCCAGATGATGACTGAAGGACGATTGCGGTCGCGCTCAACCATCTCTCTCAACTGATGCTTGAGGTCGTCCATGAGCGGCCGGGGGAATCTCGTCGTATAAACCGGCTCACTGCCTTCTTCATCAGGAGGGTAGATGTGGACAGCGATGTTTGGGACCTCCTCCCACACCAGGATGCCCAGTTCGTCACAGGTGTTGAGGACGGCAGGGTCCTGCGGGTAATGGGCCGTACGGATAAAGTTCGCCCCCATCTCTTTTATCAGCCGGACGTCCTTGATTCCGATGGCCTCAGGCACGGCATCGCCCAGAAAACCATAATCCTGCCGCCGGTCCACACCGTGCAGATTGATCGGCTTCCCATTTAAAGTGAACCCGGCCGATGCATCGTGCCCCATAAAACGGATTCCAAACCGCGTGACGTATCGGTCCAGCACGCGTTCACCTTCAAACACGGTTGTCACCAGGCGATAAAGATGTGGAGAGTCGGGAGACCAGAGTTGAGGATCGCGGATAGCCTCCGTCTTCTGGTCGAGAGATTTCCCCTGCCCTGCCGCAATCCCGGCTTGCGCCTCCAGCTTCGCCCTGGATTGCCCCGCCGCGTCCACCACCTCGTTCTCGACCCGTAGCGCGCGGGAGGAACGGCCCTGGTTTTCCACCCAGGTACGAATGCGCACGATGGGACGCTCCTCATCGCCCTCAAACGTCACCCACGTTCCGTTGTAGCGCACGTGCACGGGATCCATTACTTCCAGCCAGACTGAACGGTAGATCCCTCCATAATTGGCGACGTTCCTTTCCTCGGCTGGCGCGATGAAAGGGGAGAGGACATCATTGACCTTCACGGCAACCACATTCGTCTTGCCAAACTCAACCGCATCTGTGACGTCGAAAGCAAAGCTCGTGTACCCGCCTGTGTGCTGACCCGCATGCCGTCCGTTGACCCAAGCATCGGTTACTTGAAAAACCCCATTGAAGTGCATCAACACGCGCCGGCCGCGCCAGCCAGACGGAATTTCGAGCCTTCTCCGGTACCAGCCAACACCGCGAAAATGCCCTGGGGCTGCGAAGGGATTATCGGGACCGGCGTCCCAGGTGTGAGGAACCACAATGTTTTGCCAAGCGCTGTCGTTGTAGCCGGGCCGTTCCGCCCCAACAAACTCCGGCTCAGTCCCCGCACCAGGAGTTCCCTGCCGCTGGAAGCGCCAGCCGGCGTTCAGCGATTCCGCAATGCGGTAGCCAGAACCCGTCTCCCCACTGGCAGAACCTGTCGATATAGGTTCTGCACCCTGCACACGCAATCCTTTTATTCCGCTCGCGGCAACTCCCGCCACCGAGGATTCGATAAACTGCCTTCGCGAAATTCCCTTCCTGGCCATTGCACTCCCCTTCCTTGTTATCGGGTCACGAATGGAGACCGAATATCCGTTCCGCGTAGATCCGGCTGAGCCGCAAATCTTCTTCCAGCGGGCGAGTGACGACAGTCTGTTTCATGTAGGCGAGTTCCACAACCAGCAACGGCTTCAAGTTGATCTGCTTGAGGTACGAAGCGATTTGCCGGTAGTCAATATCGCCGCTCGTAAACGATTCCAGCCACACTTTATGGTGCGAATTCCTGAGGTGCAGGCTGGCGACCCGGCGTCCGGCCTCGCGCAGCAATTCCATCGGATCCTGGCCGCCCTGGTAGACCCAGTCGATGTCGAGGCAGATCCACACGTATTTCGGATCGGTGTGGTGAAGGTTATAGCGCCACTCGCGCGCATGGTCCGCCATCTGCGGAGCGTGGGCGTGCGTCCAGAATTGAAAGCCGCGGTCCGCCAGTTCCCGTCCCAAAAGATTGAGCATCTTCACCTGGACCGCAAGTTCGGCGTCCGTTTTGGGCACGTCGTGTGGCTTCGGGTCCGGGTTATTGACGACGGCCCGGCACCCAAGTTTCTTGCACAATCCTGCAATCTCCAGGGCCTGGCTGATGGTGCGGTCAGCCAGATCGCGCCTGTGCATCGGTCCGCCCACATACACCGATGGCATCCGAAGACCGTTTGCCTGCACCAGTTCCAGCACTCGGTTTCGAAGGTCCGGCGTCAGGAAACCCTGATTCAATTCGATATTCTGGAAGCCAGCGTTGTGCGCCATCGGAAAGATTTCGTCGATAACGTCCGCAAGCTTCTTGTGCTGCCGCTCGGCGTATTGCTGAAAGATATATCCCTCCACCGACAGCCTGCTGCTTTGGTAGCGCTTGGCAGCCAGGCTTAGCAACGCGGCCGGACCCATCAACAAAAGATCGCGACGTTTCATGGCTATCCTTCCTTTTGAAAGAATGCACCGCAACAGGGGCGTTCATCTCTCCCCAAGGTCCCGACTGCTCCACCGTTCCCCGCAACGCAGCACACGGTAGGGTTGTCCAATTGCTTCCGCCGCGTCAACAAGCTCCTGCGGATCAGTCGTGTTGAAGGTGAACATTTCATAATGGCAGGGGATGACAACGCGCGCGCCGATGGCCTTCCCAAGTTCGGCGGCCTCGCGGGCGTTCAGGTTCCCGGCCACTCGCCGCTCCGGAGCGCGGCCATTGATGGGGAGCAGAGCAACGTCGATGGGAAACTGTTGCAACCGCTCCGCCATGCCCTCGTAAAGCAGCGTGTCGCCGCTGTGATAAACAGTCCATGGGCCACACTGCACAACGTAACCCAGATATTCCGGGCCCACTTGTTCATGCGCGGCAGGAACAGCCGTCAGCTTGAATTCTCCAACAGTGATAGTCTCGCCATCCTGCAATCCCAGCGGCAATTGCGGATCGATACCTAGACGTTCCGCCACAAACCTCCGGTTCGCTTCCGGAGCAACGATTCTTAATTCGGGATTAACCTGCAGCAGCGGGCGCAGCGTTTCCCCGTCGAGGTGATCGGTGTGATTGTGACTGGACGTAACCACGTCAATAAAATCCAGTTGTGCCGGGTCAACCACCCGCGCAGTCATCCGGATGTGCTGTTTGTCGGTCGCTGCGTACTTTTTTGTAAGCGAGTCGGACAGATAAGGATCAAGCAGCAAATGCTTTCCGCGCCATTGGAGTAGAAATCCGCTTTGCCCGAGCCACCACAAACGAAACTTGTCATCGTTCACATCGGCGGCGCGAACATCGGCCAAAAACTCGTCGTCCTGCAAGGCGGGCTGGATCATTCGATGCCCAGCTCCCTGCGGACGATTTTCACTCCGTCCACCAGCGCTTTCAGTTTTCTACTTGATGCCCAGCGCGCCGTCTGGCTGAGCCCGCAATCAGGAGCCAGCGACAGGCGCTCGGCAGGCACAAAGCGCAGGCAATCGCGGACGCGCGCGGCAACATCGTCAGGGGTTTCGACGTAATAACTCTTCACGTCGATCACGCCCACAGCCACGTCCGCCCGCTCAGCCACGGGCTTGATCAGTTCCAGTTCCGCAAACTCGCGGCTGGCCATTTCAAAATGCATCTCGTCAACCGGCAGATCAAGGAATGCGGGAAACATGGGCGCGTACCGCCGCGGGGCAACCGCCCGCCCCTTGTAGTTTCCAAAACAGAGGTGCGTGGAAAGCCGACAACGGCCCCGCACACCTTCCACAGTTCGGCGGAAGATATCAACAAATCGCCGAGGGTCTTCCCGATGCGCGTAACAGCTCATCGACGGCTCATCCACACAGATCTCCTGGCATCCCGCCTGCACCAATGATTCAAGCTCGTTCCCAACCACGGGGATTAATGCTTCCGTCAGCGCGTAGCGGTCGGGATAGGAATCATTTGGAGTCAGCCGGCCGCTCAGCGTAAAGGGCCCGGGCACGCTGACTTTGAGGGCAGCGCCCACAGGGGCTATGCGCTTCAGGCGTTCAAAGTCGCGAACCGTACCAAGACCGTTCGGCGCCTCGATCTTCCCCGTTACAGTGTGCTTTCCGCGCTGGTCATGCCCCGGGGGGCCAAACCGCCGCGCAGGCTCCGGTTCAGCGGAAATCCCGCTGAGGAAGCCGTAGAACGACAGGTTGAAATCGAGCCGCGTCTGCTCACCGTCGGTAATCACATCGAGACCAGCATCCAGTTGATCTTTCACGGCGGCAGAAACAGCGTCATCCAGCATCTCTTCCAGATCGGCAGGACCGAATTGATCAAGATGGGCGGAAGCAAACTCCAGCCATCCCGGAAAAGGGTAGCTGCCAAT
>JAJYJL010001042.1 GCA_021789565.1 Acidobacteriota bacterium | reverse complement strand
TTCATCCAGCGTTTGGGCCATCAGAATGTCACCCCTGTAAAGGTGAACGGGGATCGAATGTCCGTGATCGCCCGAGAAGCAGTAGCGCGCCATTCCGTGATGGCAAACTTCATCGTAAAGAAAGCCTGCCGCATTGAGCGCGGTCACCTTCTTGAACTGATCTGCAACCACCCGCCGGTATGCAGTATTGAGAAAACACATGACCGCGAACCGACGATTGTTTATCTCAGCCAGCTGGACAGGCGTGTCGTAGCTGTAGCCACCGTGTTGGTAAGGTATGCCGTAGGGGTCGTCGGCATCATACTTGTGAAGTTCCTCGCGGTACCATCGTGTGGTCAGGTCTGCCCAGTTGAACTTTCCGAAGAGGACAATTTTGACACCCTTGGCCTGGACCTCTGCGATGGCCTCGCGCAGGTCCTGCCAGGTGCCGAGGCGGGGATCCGTATCAAGGCTTGGGTTGCCCCGGTCCTGTCCACCGCGGTTCCATCCGACAAGCTGTATTGCCTTTACACCGTTTCGAGCGCAATCCTCGCCAAGCAATCGAAGATCACGATACGAGTAGCGAAGAGAATCTTCGGCTGAATTCACCTGAATCTGATGCCAGGAGTGGACTTCTCTTGCCCACTCGGGAATCGGGCGCGCCTTGAACCACGTCTTTCGCCATTTCTTGTAGAGATCCACTCCTGACTGCCAGCCGCCGCGATAGCCGCGCAAGACTATCGGTGTTAATCGCGTTGTGGAACCTGGGGCGGCGAAAATGAAATGCGTTGTCCGGAATTCGAGGTGAACCGGCGTCCCGGAAACGGTTCTCTGCTCCGGGACTTCGTTGGAAATGGAATCGAGTACGCCGGGCTTCTGCTCGTACGTGTACTGGACCAGATACCTTGCGGTGGGATCGCTGACCTGAACATAGAGGCCATATTCAGCTGCCTGAATAAGACTGAACAGGCTCCGGTTTGAATCCACGATCTGCAGAGGAGAAAGATCGCCCCAGTAGCCCTTTTCGTTGCGGAAGTGCGGATGAATTTCATCCGATTGCAGGTTGCCGTACCACATATGCCGTCGCCAGAGGGTCACTTGCGGCGAGGGAGCTCGCAGATCCCCCAAGTACGGATACGAGACAGTATTAACCGTCAGCTTTGAGTTATTGACGAGCGAAGACTCAAACGTAAGCGCGCCCCTTTCAAGCATGACGGTGGCATTGAACGTGATGGGCAGCACGCCCGCGTGCTCGCTTGCCAGGTTTCTCCATTCGAAGTGCACGCGGTTGCCTTGCTTTTCAATCTTTGCAACGCGCTGCTTCTGGCCGAGGATGAAATTGTCATGCCGGTCCCGAATCGGAACTTGCATCTGGAAGGAAATTCCCAGATCCGGAAACCGATGAATCACCCATCCAGCCGGCTTGTCGGTCAGGCTTATGAGCGCGCCTGAAGTCTGGTCAAAGGCAACACGGGTCGCGGAGTCTTCGAGGATCACACTTCCCGGCGGCAGAGTGTCCAAACCATTGTCGCTTCCCGGATCCTGAGGATGGGCTCGCGCGGCAATTGGACTTGCCATTGCCATACCGGCCAAACGTTTGAGCATCCTACGGCGGGTGGTCTTTTCGGACTTGTCCCTCATAGTGGAATCCTGATGTCAGGACGACCTGATGTAGCCTGTGAGATTTCGGAAGTAAATTTTACGCACTGTCCTAAAATGGGTCAACAAATCGAAATCAACAAAAATTCCTGGTATTTATAAGTTTCAACTTATTGTAAAATAATGACTTATTAATTGCAATTCTTTCAAGGCTAAAACCCCAAACGTCCCAATTCCGGGTTATTTTTGATATGTAGCCTACTTATCTTGCAATCCCGGGCCGGTACACGGCTCCACCTGCCCCGCAATCACCCGGCGCGGCTCTTTCGGCAATTTGCCAGCTCCGGCGCTTCGCTACGCGACCTCCAGCGTGGCGTTGATTGTTTGCACCGAATCCGGCCCCACCATGATATCGAACTCGCCCGGCTCGACCACCCAGTGCATGTCGGCGTTATAGAATCCAAGCTCGGCGGGCGTCAGCTTGAAGCTGACGGTGCGGGTCTCGCCCTGCTTCAGGTGAATGCGCTTGAAGCCTTTCAGTTCCTTGATGGGGCGCGTCACGCTGCTCACCCGGTCACGAATATAAAGCTGGGCAACCTCATCGCCTGCGCGCGAACCCGTATTGCTTACCTCCAAGCTGACGGCGGTTTCGCCCTCCGGGGCAATACTGGCGGGCGCAAGCCTCAGGTTGGAAAACTTGAACGTGGTGTAACTCAAACCATGTCCGAAGGGAAAAAGCGGGCCGTTTTTCTCGAACAGATAAGGCACGTGGGCTGATGGTTTACGGTAGTAATAAGCAGGCAGGTCGCCCACCGAGCGCGGGAATGTGATGGTGACCTTGCCGCCCGGGTTGATGTCGCCAAAGAGCACCTGAGCCGCGGCCGTGCCGCCTCCCTGGCCCAGATACCACCCTTCCAGGATGGCCGGCACATGTTCGGCAGCGTAGTTGATAGAGAGCGGCCGGCCATTGATCAGAAAAAGCA
>JAJYJL010000088.1 GCA_021789565.1 Acidobacteriota bacterium | reverse complement strand
CACTTCCGCCCTGCGGCGAGCCCGCATCCAGGAACGTTCGCTTGCCCTTTTCCAGCACGCCCGCGTTCAGCCATTTCTGGATGAGCCGCACCACGCGCCGGTCCGCTATCCGATGCTGGAGGAACCGGACCAGCCACTCGTGCGACAGCCTGTCGAAAAAGCTGCGCACGTCCAGGTCCAGCACCCAGTTCACACGACGCTCATGGAGTCCACACCACAACGCGTCCAGCGCTTTATGCTGGCTGCGTCCCGGCCGGAAACCATAAGAGAAGCCGAGGAAGTCGGTTTCGTATATTGCGTTGAGTACTTCCACCGTCGCTCGTTGAACAAGCTTGTCTTCGAACGCCGTGACACCGAGCGGTCGCTGCCGCCCGTCCGCCTTCGGAATGTACATCCTACGCACCGGCTTGGCCCGGTACGCTCCGCGCTTCAGTCTATGGGAAAGGTCCTGGAGATTCTCCTCAAGAGCCTCGCCGTAGTGCCGCCACGTCTCCCCGTCCACACCGGCTGCCGCGTGCCTCTTCAACTGCGAGTAAGCAAACCGCAGGGTGTCTATCCGGTAGATGTGATGCATCAGAGCGGTGAACCTTGCATCCTTGTTCGATTTTGCCGTTTGTCGTATCTGCGCCAGCTCGCTTGGCGCGACTACCCGGCTCTGAGTCCGGATCGCGTTTTGCTGGCTCAGGTTCCCCTTGGCCAGACCCCTTCCCTCCATCTCCTCCGCCACCGATACTCTGGCTTTGTTCGGAGACTTCCCCGGTACTATGGGTCTGTCCGACTTCCCGTGTTCGTTCATCATCGGATTCCGTCCTTGGACTTCCCGATGCGTCCCAAGCACACTGGCCGCTCTTGGGAAAACCCGGGACCTCTCAACTTCCGTGCAAGATATGTCCCTACGTGCCAGGGTCACAGACCGCGCAGGACCCCAGCCCAGCTTGCGATAACGCTGGACCGGATGTTGCCTTCCGCGTTGTGTCAGGGCGTCGGCGTCCTGAAGTTAGGGGTATTTCGCGGCTCAATTGCCTGGCCCGTAGTTCCTCCTGTCTACGCTTCGTATCTGACCTTGCGGCCATGCCCGCAAGACTCGGAGCCGGTGTGGCTTGCTAGGCCTTCACCGTACGACTCTTTCATTCGCTACATCTTGCCGGTTCGGTGCGGTCGGCTCGTGTCCCTCAAGGTCAGTTGCTACTGCCCTCGAAGAGCACGGTGCTTACGCACCGGGTTGACGCTACGACACTCCACCCCTGAAAGGGTACTGCCGAGGAACTTCGGTTCCTCGCTGCGAACTTGTTGGAATGATTGCTGTTCCGTCAGATCACGTTCCTTACAAGGAACCGGGTCTATCGAGAAAAGTTCATGCGAAGCGCACGGAGGATACATGCAAAGCGGCAACATAACCAGCTCTCATCTTCAGCAGCGATTGAGAGGACGTGTGGCGCGCACCCGCAGCATCGGGACCAAGCTGACACCCGATGAGGAAAGGAAGATCGTCGCCGCTGCGGAGGAGGACGGCAAGGCGCCCAGCGAATGGGCGCGGGAGATTCTTCTCCGCGCGACCATCCATCGAAACAGGGAAGAGATGGAACGCCATATATTCACCGAACTCGTAGGGCTTCAGATGCTGCTGATGAGCACACTGGAACCGCTTCTGTGCGGCGAAAAGCTGGCCCATGATGAGATTGCAGCACGCTTCCGCCAGGTGCAAAAAGGCAAAGCCGCGCAGGCACTGGAACTGTTGAACCGGCGCGCGCAGGGGAAGGAGAATTGACGATGACGAGTGTAGAACACTGGGGCCGCAAAGAGTCGCTGATCTGGCCGCCGCGCGGGTATCTCTACACGCTGGGAGCATTGTTTCTCGCGGTCGTTTTCACCGGATTCCTCGTCTGGCTGCGCGTTGCTTACGGCCTCTCGCCGCTCGAACGGTACTACCTGCCGTACTCTTTGCGAACGGAAACTCTGGGCACGTTACATCCCTGGGGGGCCTATCAATTGGTTCTGGTTCAAGGTGGAAAATCGCAGGTACGCCCGGCGCTGAATGCGGATGTACAACGCGGAAAGACGCCGCAAGCTGTTGGCAAGCCCTTGTTCTTCGCGCTGTCGGATCAGGCCCGCAAAGATGGCTACCGGGTGCTCTTTCGCGAGGCTCCGCGTCGTTACTCGAACAAGACCCTGCACGCCTGGATCAGTCACTGGATTTACGGCGATCTTCCAATCTGGCGGCTCTTCTTCTGGCAGTTTGTCTTTGGTCTTGCGGTCTTTCTGATCCAACTTCCACTCTCGATTCCGAAGGACATTCGTCGGCTCAAAGACCTGCGTTATGGACGACGGCTGAAAGGCCCCATGCTCGTCAGCCCGAAGGGTTTTAATAAGGAAATCGCCGGCGACGGGATCGGCATCACTACGGATCGCAGCAAGCAACCGCTGCGCATCCCGCGCGACGCCGAGAACAAGCATTTCCTGATTGTCGGGGATACTGGATCAGGCAAGACCAGCATCATCCGCCAGATGCTCTTGCAGGTGGAGGCGCGCCGCGAGAGCGCTATCATCTACGACCCGGCCTGCGAATTCGTGAAGCAGTTTTACGACCCGCATCGCGGTGACATTGTGCTCAACCCACTCGACGCACGGATGCCGTTCTGGAGTCCGTCGCTGGAGCTGCGCCGTCGCGCCGAAGCCAAGGCCCTCGCCGTTTCCATGTACCAACCGGAAGGGGTCACCAACCGCTTCTTTGTTGAAGCGCCGCAGAAAATCTTTGCTCATTTGCTGACCTATCTGCCCACGCCAGCGGAGCTGGTTCACTGGATGTCGAATCCGGCGGAGATCGACCAGCGTGTGCGCAAGACCGAGTATTGGGCACTGATCGACCCGCGAGCGCCGCACCAGCGCGAAGGCGTTCTCGGCTCTCTCAATATGACCGCTGACAGCTTTCGGCTGCTTCCCAAAAAGGACGAAACAACCGGAACATGGACGGCGACCAAGTGGGCAGAAACGCGCCGCGGCTGGGTTTTCATCACCTCGCGCCCCACCCTACGCGAGGCCCTGCGCCCGCTCATCAGTCTGTGGATTGATTTACTGGTATTACGCTTGCTGAACGAACCCGATCCCGGCCAGAAGGCGGTCTGGTTCGTCATCGACGAACTGGCCAGTCTGCAAAGGCTACCGCAGTTGCACACCGCCATCACCGAAAACCGCAAATCGCAGAACCCGGTTGTTCTCGGCTTTCAGGGCCGCAGTCAGATGGAAGCCCACTACGGCAACGATGCCGAAGCCATGCTCTCGCAGCCGGCCACCAAGATATTTCTGCGCACCAGCGAACCGCGCGCCGCCAAATGGGTAAGCGAGGCTATTGGAGAAATCGAAATCGAACGGCTGCGCGAGACGCACTTTGACGGCTCCCGCGCAGGCCGTAACTTCGCGCTCGACCGCCAGACGGAGCCGCTGGTTCTGCCTTCGGAGATTTCCGGGTTGGACGATCTGCGCGGCTTCCTGAAGTACGGCAACCATGTCGCCCGTTTCTCGTTTCCATTTGTCGATCTCAAGGAAAAGCATCCAGGGTTCGTCGAGC
The DNA here is from genome assembly GCA_021789565.1 of Acidobacteriota bacterium. Next base: position 9,173 of record JAJYJL010000088.1, on the reverse strand, counting down.
GCGACATGGATGACCTGATTGCACCGCCCGCATTGCTGCATGACGAGTTGGAAAATGACCGAAGTGATCCTGTAGTAGAGGGCGAATCGGACGGCGCTCATGCAGTGCGGATGGAGTAGACTGCCATGCTGACTATCTCCAAGCCGCTTTCCGCCAGTCAGGCCCAGAGCTATCACAAGAAGGAATTCACCTCGCGGGAGCAGAATTACTGGTCCCAGCGCGGCGAGATGCGCGGTGAGTGGCAAGGCAGATTGGCAGAACAATTGGGCCTGCGCGGCCCGGTTTCCGAGCAGGACTTTGCCCGGCTGAGCCAGGGCCAGCAGCCGCAGTCCGGCGAGCAGCTTGTCCGCCAGCGGGCTTCCTACCAATATAAGGATGCCGATGGAAAATCCATCCGGACGATGGAGCATCGGGCCGGGTGGGATGCGACCTTTTCTGCGCCCAAATCTGTGTCGCTCACAGCCTTGGTCGGCGGCGACTATCGGGTACGCGAAGCGCACCGCGAAGCCGTCACCGCCGCGCTTCATGAACTCGAACGCTATACGCAGGCGCGCATCGGCGGCAATCATCCGCCGGAGACGACCGGCAAATTCATTGCCGCAAAGTTCGAGCACGACACCGCGCGTCCGGTCGATGGCTACGTGGCTCCGCAACTCCATACCCACGCCGTCCTCTTCAACATCACCGAACGCGACAACGGCGAAACTCGCGCCATCCAGCCGCAGAGTCTGTTTGCCTCGCAGCAATTCGCTACGGCCATCTACCAATCCGAGTTGACCTACCGCCTACGTCAGCTTGGCTATGAGATCGCCGCTGGCCGTAGCGGTGCGCCGGAGATCAAAGGTTACAGTCAGGAGTATCTCGACGCCTCCAGCCCGCGCAGCCAGCAGATACGGGAATATCTCGAACGCACGGGCAAGAACGGCAAAGAGGCCGCAGAGATCGCCGCCCACTCGACGCGCGACCGCAAAGCAGTGCATTCGACTGCCGAAGTCATGGCCGCGCATCGGAAACTGGCGGCGGAGTTCGGCCATCAGGCGGAGGCGGTTGTTCGTGTGGCACAGGAACGAGGGCGGCAACAGGAACAGAGCGTCTCAGCTAACCGATCTCAGGAGAGAGTTCGGGAATCGCTGACCTTCGCCCGCGACAGGAACTTCGAGCGCGAGGCAGTGGTGGATGAACGCCTGCTCGTTCGCGATGCGCTGCGCCGCGGCATGGGAGAGATCACCTATTCGCAGGTTCGTGCGCATCTCGAAAGCCGCATGACGGTCGGGGAATTCCAGACGGTCGAGCGTGCGCGCAACATACCTGCACGGCAGTTCACCACTGCCAGAACAATACGCGAGGAACAGGAAATTGTAAGCCGCATGCGCGCAGGTAAAGACGAGCTTGCGCCCGTGTTGTCACAACAGCAGGCGGTCACGTTTGCAGCACAGCATTCGCATCTGAACCAAGCGCAACGCAGGGTGATCGAGGATGTGCTCAATTCGCCCGATCGCGTTCAGGGCATCCAGGGCGTCGCAGGAGCGGGCAAAACCACGACGCTCTCCGTCATCCGCCAGGCCATCGAAGCACAGGGCTATTCGGTCGAAGGCTTCGCTCCCACATCCCGCGCAGCAAAACAACTCCGCGAGTCGGGAGTAGATGCGAATACCCTCCAAAGCTTTCTTGCCCGCTCCGCACAGACAAATGACAGCACGGCTCAGAAAAACTTTTATTTCGTGGATGAATCGAGCCTGGCAAGCACCCGCCAGATGCGCGATTTCCTTGCCCGGCTTGGCCCGAATGACCGGGTACTGCTGATTGGCGACACACGCCAACATCAGGGAGTGGAAGCAGGACGGCCGTTCGAGCAGTTGCAGCAGGCAGGGATGCGCACGGCGAAGCTCGATCAGATCGTCCGCCAAAAAGACCCGGCCATCAAATCCGCTGTCGAGCTGCTGGCGCGCGGCAGAAGCGCCAAAGCGCTGATCGAACTCCGCGCGCAGGGCCGCGTGCAGGAGATTCCCGACCGGCAGGAACGCATCCGCACCGTTGCACGCATGTATGCCGCTTCGCCAGAGAACACGCTCATCGTCTCACCCGACAATGCTTCCCGGCGCGAACTGAACCTTGCCGTGCACGAGGAACTGCGAACCAATGGCAAGCTGGGCCATAACGACCATTCCTTCCACGTCCTTGTGCAGCGGCAGGACATGACCGGCGCCGATCGCGCCTGGGCGAATCATTACGAAATCGGCGATGTCGCGCGTTATGCCCGCGGCAGCACCGCCGTGGGAATCGAAGCCGGGTCTTACAGCACCATCGTCGCCGTCAATCCATCCGCAAATCTGCTTACAGTCGAAAAGCAATCCGGAGAGCTGACCACCTACGATCCACGCCGTCTGACTGGCGTAAGCGTCTATCGGGAAGTGGCGCATGAATTCGCCGTCGGCGACCGCATCCAGTTCACCGCGCCAGACAAGTCCCTCGGCGTTGCCAATCGCGACCTTGGATTCATCGAGTCGATCACGCTTGATGGCAGGATTACCGCACGGCTCGACGACAACCGCCAAATCGAGTTCAGTGCCGCCGAGCATCGCCATTTCGATCACGGCTACGCCGTCACCAGCCACAGTTCCCAGGGGCTTACCGCCGAGCGCGTTCTTATCCACGCCGACACCGGCGTGCATCCCGATCTGCTCAGCTCCCGCTTCGGATATGTCGCCGTCTCCCGTGCCAGTCACGAGGCGATGATCTTTACGAATGACCTGAACCGGCTGGCCCAGCAGCTTGGAACCGAGGTCAGCAAAACCTCCGCAGTCGAAATCAACAGTCAAACTGCGCTTGTCGGACAAGGGATGGAGTTGTAATGCACGTTTGTAACTCGAATTTTGCAAACAACGTCAGCAGAATCTGGATTTCCCGAAATTATGCTCGGAAAATATCGGGGATTTGTGAAAACCCCTTGACTCTATACCTTAGTACAGGGTTTAGCCTCGATGTATGAACAAGCTGACCATCAGTCAAGTGGCGAAGCAAGGCGGTGTCAATCTCCAAACGATTCGTTATTACGAACGTCAAGGGCTTCTGGCACCCATTTCTCGCACCGAGGCCGGCTATCGCATTTATCAGAAGGACACAGTGCGCCGACTTCGGTTTATCAAGCGTGCGCAGGAACTGGGTTTCTCTCTGAGTGAAATCAAAGATCTGCTTTATTTGCGACTCGACGCGCATACAACATCGGCTGATATACGGGTGCGGGCGCAGGCAAAACTTGCCGACGTCGAACAAAAGATCCGACATTTGGAGGCCATTCAGAAAAGCCTGTCGCGGCTGATAAAAAGCTGTCGGGGATGCGGCCCTGCGGCGGATTGTCCAATCCTTGAAAATCTCGACGGAGAGGACTTTCCATGAACGATCAATGCTGGCCAGTGGGCCGCCTGCTACCCCTGTGTGCGGGCAGATGGAAGAGCAGGGCAGATGACCTTCAGCCTGGTTTGCTCATCGTCACAACTCGAAGACATTTAATTCCGGCATAAGGAGGTCCGCGTGCGGTGGCCTTACAAAGCTATTAGCCTGCTTGCATTTGCTTCATTCGCTCTGAGCGGCGCTGCGCAGGGCCAAGCCGCGCCATCTCCGCTCACGCTGGATGCGGCCATCGCCTATGCGAAGCAACACAGTCCTCTGCTTGCCGCGACAAAACAAAGCGTGCTGACCAAACAAGCAGCTATTGCCGCAGCCAAGGCTGAGCAATTACCGCGTGCGGACGTGGACGCTGCGCTGCGTGGAAGTAATCAGCCGACGGAGAGCGCCCTGGGATTTCCTCTGACTCCGCTGGCGGACATACCCAATCAACCGTTCGGTAATGGGCATTTGACAGGGCTTGCTACCGCGACGGTGCCGATCTATACCGGCGGCCGGATTGGCGCAGAGACGCACGTTGCCGAAGCCGAACGCGACCTGGCCCAAACCAACGTGCACGAGGTCGAAAGCAATCTGGAGTATGAGGTCTCCGCCACTTATGCACGACTGGTCGAAGTTGAACGGGATGTCCAGGCAGCACAGGAATCTGTGGACGCTCTTACGGAGAGTCAACGCATCGCAAGGCAAATGCTGAGTGTTGGAAAGATTGCGCGAGTCGATTTGCTGAAGATCGATACACGGCTGGCGGACGTGCAGGCAGAGGACATTGATCTCGAGAATGAGCGGCAGATTCTCGTCGGCCAGTTGAATGCCTTGATAGGGCGGCCTGTTGATACCCCAATTATCGCTCAAACTTCGCTGCCGCATCCGGTAGTTACGATTTCCCCTGACCAGGCTGCTCTTGCCGCCTCCACAGGAAACACGCAGTACCAGCTTGCGGAGGCGCAGACGAAAGTTGCGCAGAAATCCGTGGACCAGGCGAAGTCACAACTTCGACCAACAATTTCGTTTTCGGCGGACTTTTTCAAGCAAAGCACGGACCCCTTCTCCGTGTACCGGGGCGGCGCGATTGCTGGGTTTTCTTTCAGCTATCCGATCTTTGATCGTCCCCTGAATCATCGTGTGCAGGAGGCCAAGAGTCTGGAACTTGAGGATCGCTCGAAGGCCGATCAGGCGCGGTTGGATGCGATGCAGCGGGCACGCACGGCGACCCTGCAGGTGCAGGATGCCGAAGCGCGCATACAAGCCACGCAGTCATCGATTGCGGAAGCGCGGGAAGCATTGCGGATTGAGCAGGAGAAGCTAAAGTACGGACGCGGAATTATGGAACATCTGCTGGACGCACAGACGGCGCTTCTGAAATCCGAAGCGGATTACTATCGCGCGCTTGCCGACCACACCATCGCGACGGCATCGCTCAAGCGCGAGACGGGACAGTAAGAGGTGAGGCATGGAAAAAACGGAGCAGGCGCAAGAAAGCGACCGGTACAGCATGAGGAAGCTGGGCAAGCGTCTCTTGTATGTATTGGTTCTGGTGATTGCTTTTTTCATCGTGAAGGCCAAATTCCTGACGCCGCCCCAGGTGGCGGTCGCGCAGGTGCGACGACAGGATTTTACGGCTGAAGTACAGGGAACAGGAACCATCGCTGTCGATCAACAGGCCGACATAAGCGCGAAAATTCCCGGCAGGATTGAACAGGTGTTCGTCGATCAAGGGGATTTCGTCCATAAAGGGCAACTGATTGCCACATTGGAAGACACGGACATTCAGCGCGCCATCCAGAGTGCTCAGGCACATCTGGAAGAGGCCCGTGCAACAGTGCAGGCAGCGCGCGCGACAGAACAGGCAAGGCGGGCAACAAAATGGCAGACACAGCGCGCTTGGGGACGCGAAAAGCACCTGGTCGCGACAGGAGCCGTCAGCCAAGAGGAGGCCGATTCCTACGAAGAGCAGTACCGCACGGCAGCCAGGGGCGTGGACGCCGCAGTAGCCGACGTGGCATCTGCCATGCGCGGAGTTGGAGCCGCCCAGGCCGACGTCCGGCTTCAGCAGTTCAATCTATCGGAGACAAAAATCTTCACCTACCTGCCCGGCGTCGTCGTCAATCTGCCCAAGCGGCCCGGTGACGCCATTGTTCCTGGAGAGTCGGTGGTGACGGTCGCGGACCCTAGCATTACGCTGGTCAACGCTTTTGTGGACCAGCGATTTTCCGGCAAGCTCAACGCCGGACAGCCCGCGACCGTCATCGTACTGGGGCGCGAGAGCCAACCGTTCCAGGGATACGTCTACCGCATCAGCCCACAGGCCGACCCCGGTACTGAGGAAATGACGGTGGAGGTCACGTTTCCACTTCCTCCGAAAGAACTCCAAATTGGGCAGTGGGCGGATGTGTACATCGATGTCGGAGGAGTGAGGGATGCAATCGTTGTTCCGAGCGCCGCCATCATGACCATGACCAATAAGCACTATGTATTGGTTGTGGATGCCAGTCACAAGATAAGCCGGGTGGAAGTAGAACCAGTCGCCAGCAGTCCCCGGTCGCCTCTGGTTGCAGTGCAGGGCGAGCTTAAGGCCGGCGAGCAGGTCGTGCTCAAGCCGGTGGGATTCAAACCGGGAGAGAAAGTCCGCGTTCAGACGGCGTCCTCCCTGAATGGAGACGCTCCATGAATCTCGCCATCAAAGACATCCGCTACCACCTCTTTAAGTTCATCACCTCGACGATCGGTGTCGGGCTCATCCTGATGGTGGTGCTGACCATCGGAGGCATTATCCGTGGCGTCATCCTGGACTCAGCCACTATTATTCAAGCGACCGGCGCGGATCTCTGGGTTGTTGAGAAAGACTGGCTCGGACCGTTTGTCGAGATTTCGAGGCTTCCCGAAGACTATTACCACGCCATTCAGGCCATGCATGGCGTCGCTGAGGCCAGCCCTCTCGCGACGGCCTGGGTGCATGTGGAGCGCCCGTTTCGTCCGACGCCGCTGATGAAGTTCATGTATATGAACACTGTCATCGGCACGCGAACCATGGTGCGGCCGGGCTGGATGGCGATCCCACATGACCTGCGTTTTATTGTGATCGGCTATGAGCCGGGGCACATCGGCGGTCCGCCGGTCATCGTTGCGGGTCGCGGAATCGAGGCCAGCCATTACGAAATTGTTGCCGATGTAAGGACAGGCCTCCAGATAGGCGAACGTATCCGCATGGGTGACTTTGACTACACGGTCGTGGGCCTGACCAAAAACATGGTGGCTTTCACCGCCGACCCTGTGATCTATGCGACTCTGGACGACGCACAGAACATATTATTCGAGGCCGATCCCGATCTTCTGCGCAACATACGCAGACGAACGCGGCAGCAAGTCCTTGGCGCCGCTCAGATCGCTCCACGCCTCAGTGACCCGCTGGCAAACCAGGCGTCGCAAATCGCTGAAAATGTCAGCCTGGTGAATGCCGTGGCAGTGAAAGTCAAGCCCGGCGTCCCGGTCGAAACCGTGGCGCATGAAATCGAGCGCTGGAAACACCTCACCGTGTATACCTCCGCGCGGGAGGTGAACATGCAGCTGATGGGATCGAACCGGCTCATCCTGCTGCAACTTTCGCTGTTTCGTCTCATTCTTCTGGTCATTGCGGGAGTGATTATCGGGCTTATCACCTACACCTTCACGCTGGACAAGCTGAAGGAAATCGCGGTATTGAAGCTGCTGGGCACGCAGACGCGCCGCATCTACGCCATGATCCTCGAAGAGGCGGTGTTGATGGGATTGCTGGGCACCCTGCTGGGGGCGACGCTTGAGTTCGCCAGCGAGCCCTATTTCCCAAGAAGAGTGGTGGCCACTCGTGGCGATGTCGTGCAGATGCTGGTCGTCATCACCGTAATCGCGGTTTTGGCCAGTATCATGGCCATCCGGCGCGCCACCAAAGTAGACCCGCGCAGCGTGCTCGGGACTTAAGGAGAGGAACGGATGGAGTACGCAATTCAAGCGACGGATCTGTCCAAAAGCTATGGCCAAGGGCACACACAGGTGGATGCCCTGAAGGGCGTCAACATGACGGTGCGTCCTGGCGAACTTTTCGCCATCATGGGGCCGAGCGGATCGGGAAAGACCACGCTGCTGATGATCCTCGGGCTGGTTACCGAGCCGAGCGAAGGGCGCGTGCTGCTCGAAGGGCAAAACATCTACAACGGAACGGGGCTCGATTTGCAGCGACTTCGCCGAGAGAAGATCGGTTTCATCTTCCAGTTCTCGAACCTCATCCCGTTCCTGACCGCAAAGGAAAACGTGCTGCTTTCCCTGGAACTGATCGGTATCTTCGGACGGCAGGCGGATGCTCGCGCTATGGAACTGTTGGAGTATCTGGAAGTGGCCGACCGTGCCGGCAATCTCCCCGAGCATCTCTCCGGAGGCGAGAGGCAGCGGGTGGCCGTCGCACGCGCCCTGGCAAACAATCCGGCCATCATCCTGGCCGACGAGCCTACGGCGGCGCTCGACACCGAGCGCGGACTGAGCGTGATGCGGCTGCTGCGCAAGGTGAGCAAGGAGCAAGGCACGGCGATCCTGGTGGTCACGCACGATACCCGCATGATCAGTGAAGTGGATGGCGTCATTCGCCTCATGGATGGGCGAATGGTGGAGTCCGACGGCTCAAAGCAGCAGTCTCAACCGCAGAGCAGCAGATGAACGGATGACCAACATCAGAACAATTACGAGCAGCGAGTTTGAATCGAAAGTAATGCAGGCGCAGCAAGCCGTGATTCTGGATTTCTACCAGGCAACTTGCGCGCCCTGCCGGGTATTGGAACCACGCCTGGAAGCCGCGGCGCAGCAGTATGCCGGACGAATTTCTGTTTATCGTGTCGATATTGAACACGACCTCTCGATTGCAGGGCGCCTTGGGGTGAAGAGTATCCCTACCGTTCTGGTATTCAGGAATGGCAACGAAACGGAAAGACTGGACGGGTTGATTACCGATCAACAACTCCCGGCAGCATTCGAGCACACAGCAACGTGAATGATTGAAGTTGCTGAAATCCTCCGAAAACTTGCGGTCGGCTCTTGACTCTATACGTGGGTACAGGGCTTACCCTGCAAACAGGAGAGAAAGAGATGGCTACCAACCTCGAATTCACTGTTACAGGCGAACAGAAAATCCACTGCGAATCCTGCGAGAACCGGATCGCGCGGGCGCTGAAGCGTCTCCCCGGCATCGATCGGGTAAATGCGAGCGCAAAGGAGCAGCGTATTTCCGTTTCAATCGATCCGGAGCGCACCACACTGGAACAGGTGCGGGCAAAGCTGCATGAAATCGGATACGACGTAACAACAAGGAACTAAGCATGAGTCCGCTTCAGCAAATCGACAACCCGGCTGTGGCGCTGGGCATCCTGGGCAGAGGAAGCGGGATAGAGAAGCTGCAACTGAAGGTCGGCGGCATGTCCTGCTCCTTCTGCGTGGCCAGCATGACCAAGGCACTGGAACGAACGGAGGGAGTGCGACGCGCGAGCGTGAACCTTGCGCATGAGGAAGCGCTGATCGAATATGAGCCCGCCAAAGTATCGCCGATGCAGCTGAAGAAACTCATCATCGATCTCGGCTACACGGTTCGCGATCCCAGAAAGGTGCTCACGTTCGAGGAGGAGCAGGAGGTAATGCTGGGAGAACGGCGCAACTTCCTCATCGCCGCCGGTTTTGCTGTCATCGCCATAGCCATGATGAGTCTGATGTGGGCGGGCGTGGTGTCGAACCCGCCTCCGAAACCTTTGCCC
>JAJYJL010000087.1 GCA_021789565.1 Acidobacteriota bacterium | reverse complement strand
CGAAGGCTTGGCGGAAATGTTCACGGTCAACCGGCTGGGCTTGTCGCCGAGCCTCTCGCGCTGCCTGGTCTCAACCAACGTCATCGAGAGTCCGCATAGCGGCGTGCGGTTGCGCACCCGCAAGATCTGCCGCTGGCGCGATGGCAAGATGGTGTTGCGCTGGGCCGCCGCTGCCTTGCTCATGACCGAACAGAATTTTCGAAGGATTATGGGTCACCGGGATCTGTGGATGCTGAAAGCGGCCTTAGATCGGAAAGGAGTGTTCGTTCAACAGGAGGTAGCGTAAGATGAAGCGAGCCGCCGCTCACCTCCAACGACGAGCGGGACACCTTCCGGTTTGGGTAGCTTCCCCGCCAGATTACGTTGGTGTAACCTAAAATCTCGGTCAGGGTACGCCAACTACCCGCCACTGTATGCACAAGGAAAAAGGGACGATCGTCTTTTCGCCTTCCGACCTCATTACCTTCATGGAGTCGGAATATGCGAGTTGGATGGATCGTCTCTACCTGGAGTTTCCCCATGAAGTTTCCCCCGACCAAGCGACTCCCCAGGAACTAATATCGCGTGCCAAAGGCGAAGAACACGAGCACACCTTTCTTGCGGAACTCGCCGACAGTGGACGGGATATTTGCAACCTTAAAGAGAATGACGATGAGAACGCAACACTCCAGGCGATGAGAGCCGGGAAGGAAATCATCTATCAGGGAAAGCTTGCATTAGGAGTTTTTGCAGGTTTTTCCGATTTCTTGATTCGAGTCGAAGGGAAATCCTTGCTGGGTAGTTATCACTATGAGGCTTGGGATACGAAGCTTGCGCGCAAACCGAAGCCATATTTCATCATCCAGCTTTGCTGCTATAGCGAGATGCTTGCGGAACTGCAGCGTCGGCTTCCCGATGAGTTTCAAGTCATCCTGGGAAATAGAGAGAAGCGGCGATTCCGAACCGAGGATTACATCTATTACTACCGTCAACTTAAGCTCGCGTTCCTCGAACAGCAGGAGGCGTTCGACCCAAAGACGCCGCCTGAAATCCCAGGCCCTAACAATCTCGGTCGCTGGTCAGAACATGCGACGAAGATCCTGGAAGCCCGTGACGATTTAAGTCTAATCGCCGGCATTCGTTCGACCCAAGTCCGAAGGTTGCGTGACGCCGGAATTAACACAATGCGCGCGCTTGCTGAGACTGGCCGCTCCGGAGTGCCTCGAATCACTTTGCCGGCACTCACCAGGCTACGAAAGCAAGCAGGCCTTCAAATTGCGTCTCGCGGTTTACCGCAACCGAAGTACGAAGTGATTGAACCAGAGCCCTCCAACCCGCGGCTAGGTTTTGGAATGCTTCCGCCGCCGTCGCCGTTAGATATCTTCTTCGATATCGAAGGCTATCCATTTTTTGAGGATGGCCTGGAGTACCTCTTCGGAGTGACGTATCTCGAACTCGGCCATGTCCTCTTCCGCGATTGGTGGGCTCATAACCATGACCAGGAAAAGGACGCATTCGAGGCATTCGTGTCATGGGTGCATTCACGCTGGCGGCGTGACCAGTCCATGCATATCTACCACTATGCATCGTATGAAGTCGCCGCACTTCGTCGGTTAATGGGCCGATACGCTGTCTGCGAGGTGGAGGTGGATCAGCTTCTACGTGCGGAAGTGTTTGTTGACCTCTACTCAGTTGTTCGTCAGGGTGTGGTCGTCGGAGAACCTGCATATTCATTGAAGAATATCGAGAAGCTTTACCAGGAAACCCGAACGAGTGAGGTTACGACCAGCGGGGACTCACTTGCTTTCTACCAGAGCTGGATTGAAAACAATGATGGTCCCAGTTGGGAAACTTCGGCCAAACTCCGTGCCATCCGCGCCTATAATCGTGAGGACTGCGAATCCACCTGGAAGCTCGCCTCCTGGCTACGTCATGTCCAGAACCAAGTAAAAATCCCTTACATTCCAAAAGAGACCGCACCTGAATCGGACACCGTAAAGCAAATCACCGAGCAAGCGCAATACGCCGAAGCGATGCGCGCGGAGATTCCTGATGACCGTAACGCGGAACCAGATCGCTGGCGCGTTCACGAATTATTATCGTGGTTCTTGGAGTTTCACCGACGTGAGGCCAAACCGATGTGGTGGGCTAGGTACGAACGTCATGCCATGACAGAGCAACAACTAATCCAGGATCCGGATTGTCTTGGCGGGCTCGTGAGGACGAAACGGCCTCCCGAGCGGGTTCAACGCTCGTCGGCGTACGAGTATCGTTTCGACCCTGACCAGGAAACAAAGCTTCGGGGGGGGAGTAAATGCATTTTTGCCCATGATCTGACGAGGAAAGTGACCATCCATACTTTCGATAGTTCGCAAGGTGTCCTCACCGTCAAAACGGCCGGCGCCGCGCCACCACAAGCGTTAAGCCTGATTCCAGACGAGTGGGTTGACCCAAAGCCGATCGTGGAATCCATTGGCCGGACCGTGGAGAATTATCGCAAGACCGGCCAACTGTTGCCGGCCGCCATCGCCGATTTCTTACACCGTCGCCCACCGAAACAAAGAAACCGTGCCGCCGGAGCGGCTATTATTTCTTCTGACGTGGACGTTCTCACGGGGTCTATCCAAGCGGCGATCAGTCTCGATAACAGCACCCTCTGTATTCAAGGGCCACCTGGTTCCGGAAAGACTTTTACAGGGGCGCGCATGATCTTGGAGCTCTTACGCCACCGTAAGCGCGTGGGCGTGACCTGCAACAGCCATCGTGCAATCTGTCTCCTTCTCAATGAGACCGCGAAAGCCGCTGAGGCAGCAAAATACACTTTTCGCGGTGCTAAAATCGGGGGTGACGACGAAGATAATCAGGGTCTTCACAAATGGATCACTTTGGTTAAGTCGCCTCCAGACTTATTCAATGGCAGCCCGCTGCCTCCGCTAATCGGCGGAACCGCCTGGGCCTTCAGCCGTCCCGAAGCCCAAGGTACGCTTGATTACTTATTCGTTGACGAGGCCGGCCAAGTGTCTGTGGCCAATCTAATCGGAATGGCCCCCAGTGCTAAGAGCATCGTTCTCATTGGGGACCAGATGCAGCTCAGCCAGCCAGTCAAAGGCTCTCATCCAGGAGAAACCGGTACCTCCACCCTTGAATATCTCCTTCAAGGACATGCGACCATTCCGGAGGACTTCGGAATTTTTCTTCCTGAAACTTGGCGTATGCATCCCGAAGTATGCAGCTTTATTTCAGGGGCAGTATATGAGGACCGGCTTAAACCAAAGCCATTGACTGCGGCTCGGACGATCCGGTTCTCGAAGCGACCAAGGACCCACATCCAGATGAACGCTGGAGTCCTCTTTGTTCCGGTAGAGCACGAGGGCAACGCTTACGAAAGTGAAGAAGAGGCCGCAGTGATTGTGAAAATTGTTGACGAGCTGTTGGCCCAGTACCTCACTGATGCAAACAAGCCGGATCGCCAGATGACGCACGACGACATTCTTGTCGTGACGCCTTACAACTTGCAGGTTCGAAGGCTGACTCAGGCGCTCCCAGGCGTCCGCGTAGGCACAGTGGACAAGTTCCAAGGCCAAGAAGCTGCCGTTGTTATCTACTCCATGTGCGCAAGCTCTGGCGACGCGTCGCCGCGCGGAATCGAGTTTCTCTTCAGCAAAAACAGGATAAATGTCGCCATTTCCCGCGCCAGGACGCTTGCCATCGTGGTGGGTAACCCCGCTCTCGGGGAAACGAATTGCTCGACTCTCGGGCAGATGCAACTTGTGAACCTATTCTGCCGCGCGGTGCAAGCCGGTAACGCTAATTAACGCATTCCAAATGCGGCGCTTGCATTTTTCCGAAGCAGGACCTCGAGTATTTTTTCCGTTGACAGCAATGAACACGAACAAATCGCGGTATGTCCTTTACAATCGAGATGTCGCCGACTCACGTTGGTAACTCAAAGGGCATCTGGACGGCAGTTGAGGTGCCACGCTCGGATGAATCATGATGGGTGGCGGTTGGATCGAGCGCATTTGCCAGCGTAACTGCGATCGCTCTTGCCAGTAAAGGAGGAACGGCATTTCCAATTAACGCATTGCGCTCATCCTGAGAATTGAAGATTACCTCAAAATGGTCAGGGATAGATTGGAGCCGCATTGCTTCACGAGGCGTGATTAGACGCGGCTCCGAATAATGGAAATTACACCCTACATTTGGTCTCCGGAAGTAGGTGTTGATCGTGTACGCTGGTCTATCCGGATGGAGGCGGCCATAAGTTGTGGTTCGCCCGCCAGTCTTCTTGTATTTCAAAATGCGACCGGTCGCGACGGAATCTGGTATGTCTCTATAATTCCCTCCGGGGGGCAAGTGTTCAACGATTGCACGGTCTGTCGTAGACATCCGGGGTTGTTCGTGTAATGAGCAGTCGGGTAAGCCCGCTACTCGCATTAGCCGGGCAAACGGAGAAGGGTCTTGTGACGAATACCTGGAACGCTGACCCTTGAAGGCACAACGGCCTAGATCTCCAATAGCATCCTTCGCTCCGATCCCCAAGCATTCGGATTTCTCCCCAAGGCACTTTCTGGCAAAAACCTCCGGTTCCACCATTTTCGGTAGCCTTCTAATACAGCCGAGCAACAGCAGACGTTTGCGCTTTTGAGGTACAAAATAGTCTGCTGCTGTCACCTGGACTTTCAAGACATGATATCCAAGGTCTTTCAATTCAAGTGCCAAAATGTCGGGGAGGCGAATCCCATTGATACGAGAGGCGGCCATACCAGGAACATTCTCCATTGCAAAAGCGAGTGGTCGCTTCGTGCGTATAACTTCTAGGAATTTGAACACAAGTTTCCCATTCGGATCATTCGGATCTCTACGCCCCATAAGTGAAAACGACTGGCAAGGCGGACCCCCGATGATCACGTCCGCGCGAGGGATTTCCAAAAGTGGGAATTGTGTAATGTCCGCGCAAATCGCCTCCTTTCCAAAGTTCAGCCGATATGACTTTATCGCGTTCTCGGAAATGTCGTTGGCCCAGACCAGATCGAAACCCTCCTGGACGAACCCGAGATCCAGGCCACCAAGTCCACAAAACAGAGATACGACCGAATATGGTTTCGAGTTCATGGCTGACGTGCCTCTAGCCATTCGTCTAAAGCAGCATGTACTTCGGAAAGCAGTCTTGCTGAATTAAATTGCTCATAGCGATTGGCGATTTCGGCTGCGATCAGAGTATCTAGCGCATTTCGCTCGGTCTGCTCAGGCGACCGTCTGTCGGTAGGTACGGGGTATGGTAGAGCTCCGAAAGCTCTGAGAATAGCCTGTCTGTTCCTAGGTCGAATCCACCTTGGGTCGAACACACGAACGCGTTCGAGGTGAGTTTTCTCCATAGAGAGGCACCCCTCGCGATTGTAGCCCTCCATTTCGAACTGCAATTGGCCAAAGCTGGAGACCAGGAAGGCGGCAATGAACCGGGTTGCTGTGTGCCTGTCTAGACTCGACCCCTCGTCGGCTGCAACACATCCGCGAAACCCTATGAAATTGCTTGAAATCCTGACCTGACGACCGGTGGGATCGAACGCGAACGGGTTTACATAGACACGATGTCCGACTCTCGTTTTTCGCGGAATGATTAGCTCCCCCGCAAATGGCTCCCTTAAAACATTCCAGATCTTCCTCCGCTCTAGGACCGTTTCATCAAGGCCAACCAGACGTTCCACAGAAGCAATAAAACGACCGACCACCCGATGTTCCCTCATCTCAACTAACGCTTCATCATGAGCCTGGCTCCAGGCTGCCCGCTCTGCGGCAAATTCCGAAAAGAGCCTGCGAAGGCGTGGTGGTTCCAAGGTTTGATGCTTCCGCACGTCGGCCAAGGTAAGCTCGAAATGATCCACGTCATCAGAGTTCCTTATTGCCCATCCTCGATACGCGCCCGGAATCTCTGCTGCCAGATCGCGAAGCAGCCTGTTCTCCGCAGAGGTCAACGCTCCTGCTTCATCCGTTTCAAACCCATGTCCACCGGGCCGTGCCTGTCGGCGAGGCCCGTAGTCGGATCTCTCGAACGGAAATTCATATACCTCAACACCCCCTCCTTCCTTCTCGAGGCTTCCCCTCCGGCTTCCATCAAAAAGATCTGGAAGGCAAGGCCAATCTGCCAATCGGAAGTCGTTTTCAAGGTCGGTACCAAAATATTTCTTCCACCCCTCCGAGGCAGTAAGCTCACCTTGCTCCCTCTCGCGGCATTGCCAATCGACAGGCCAAGCCCCACCGTCATGGAACGCGCGCGCCACGCGCCTTAGGTCTACACTCCGCGGGTCCGTCTTAGCACGAACGAACTTGACCCTATGCTTTCCACGTGGGCGTACTACCCTTTTTAGAACGACGAGTGAGGTAGCTATCGTCCAGTGCTCGAAAAAAGCCCAATGCGGGTACTCGATTACACCAAGAATCTCGCACTGGTTCAGAAGCAGACGCCGTATGACCGAACCATACCCATTGTGGTACCACTTATTGTCGAGGACGATTCCGATGACAGTCCCAGGCCGCGCCGCTTTTATTGCGAACTCGACGTAAAAATGGAAAAGGTTTGCCTGTCCACCTGTGGTAGCTGCCTCCCGGCCGTCGATTGCTCGGATCGCCTGGTTGTAGTGGGCACGAAGTCTTGCTGGAACTGGTCGTTGGCCCTGTTCCTCGTAGCGCTTGAAAGGGGGATTCATCAAGACGATGCCCGCGCCCCGAATAACCTCTTGATGCACAAACATGTCACCATAAGTGAGCCTGAGGCGCGGTTGTGGCCTAAGAGTCGAGGTTTGCTTTAAAGCAAGGCGTACTTCCGCAAGTCGGAGTGCCACAGGGTCCGCTTCGATTCCTCTGAGGGCAGTGAGGGCAGTCGTGAAACCAACGCCGTGGTCCAATAGGAACTGGTACGCTCCAGATAGGAGGGCTCCGTCGCCACAACAAGGGTCGGCAATCACACTCGCGGTGTTCCGAACAGTAAGCCACACCAGCAGGGCTGCGAGCTCGGGATCCGTCCTAATCTTACCTCTTCCCTCCTGCACACCTGGCGGGTACACTGTGCTGAGAATTGAATCCACTAGGTCTGGTGCATCGAGTCGACTCGTGGCGAGGTCAACCACGCGTCGACCAGGAGCGATTAGCGACTCCAAATATGCGCTCAACAGGTTGCGAAGCGCTTGCGGAGCCAATTGCCGGTACAGAGTTGGAGCTTGCGCTTCGAACAGACTCCGAAAGTCAATCTGCTGGAGCGCTGCAATTGTCGCGGCCAACGAGGTAAGGTTCGCTTGCGCGGGCGGTATTCTGTTTGCCCGTGGGTGTTGATACTTCAACAGAACCCCTCGAAGATATTCTGCCATCAGGCATCGTAGGAACAGGACACGTGTCGAATCTACCGAAGAGGGCGAGGCAAAAAAGTCCCTTACAATTGGCCAGTTCCTACTGTCCGGCTCCGCCATATTGGCACGCAGTAGTCCTCTCGCTTGTTCGACGTAGGCGACCAGGTCCGCAAGGATTCCAGGCCAGACTGTATCAAATACCAGCGGGCGTCCGCTGGTCACAACCTCGATAATATTACCGATGTTCTGAAGGAATCGCCTCCTCTGGGTAGCCGTATATGTTGTACGGAAGGTTCCAGACTCGAAATAACCACCCAGGAGTCTGCACTCCTGTGGAGGCCTGTTATCGTTTAGCGCGTGTAGGAGAGTCACCTCAAGGTTTGATATTGCGAAATATCGCGGCGCGGTGGGACTGTAAAGGTGTTGGTTGCTTTCTGCATACGCTTTAGCCTGAACCTGATTCCTCGTTGAAAGAACAGCCTCCTTACTTCGCTTCAGCTCGACCGCAAGGAGCCATTGATGGCCGATGCGGCGGCGAAGCACAAAATCGGGCACGAGAGGATTCGCAGGTGTCCGCGCGTGGTGAATCCATTCAAGCTCTTGCTCTAGACCTGCACTAGCTAGTGCGGCGTTCGCGACACCTTCAAACTCCGGATGGAACCTGTGCACCTCATCGTCTGAGTACTTTAGCCAGGTCATGCAATGGCTTCTCTCGGCTTTCTCGCTTTTTGATCGACCTCAGCGAAAGTGTCGTACAACGTGGACAGTCCCAACCGGGTATCCTGGAATACGCTTCCAATCAGTTCATCGATGCATCTAATCGTATCGTCTGATGCCCTGTCATGGAGAAGTTCCCGTCCGAGTTGTTCGAACATACGAACCTCTTGGGAAGAGCAATTCTCCAAGTTGGGAATCTTGACATTGCGGTACTCGAACAGTTGAATCTTGGCCAAGCCGCTACCCTGATTCCTGGCTCGTGAGAGGACTTCGACGCATGCCGCCGTGGAGTTTAATACGGCAAGCCATGCGACCGCGGGAACAGCCCCTTGAATACTTAATCCATAGAAGTTGTCTGAGTACGGAAGACTTGAGTTCAATATATGCTTAGGACGGTTACGTATATAATAATTGAAGATAAGATTTGCATATGGAGCCTGCCTGTGCAGCATCCATGACTCAGGCCTTTCCCTAAACCAGGTCAATATCGAGATGTTATCTTGGGGATACTTCAGAGCTTCCAGCAACCGGCGTTCAAGTTCCATCCGAACCGGTAACTTCTCCTCTCCCGTCGTCAACAAGAGCGCTGCCTCGGGATGATTCGGACTGACCTCGTATCCTTCACACTTACCAACCTTCTTGACGAATGGCGTCGCTCCCAACTTTGCCCGCGTTCTAGAGTCGCAGAGGAAGAAATCCGCCTGCTTAAGCCGCAATCCACGCCGCGTCTCGAACACATCTGTCAAAGCGCAAAAACCCTTAATTGACGAAAGAGGGCTAGCCCTTAAACATGTATCAAGTAGCCGGGGCTTTTCTACACCACTTTTAGAAACGATGCTCTTTCGAGCATAGATTACAGTCGCGTCGATGAGACGTTCGCGGAACGGCTGCTCAGTTTCGGTTTCTATCGTGATTCTGTCGCATTCTCGCTCGAGGACCCCGACCAACCACTTTCCAAATCGGGTATATTGCCAAGAATCGTAAACGATGCAAGCCATTTGACCGCCGGCTCTGAGTTCTTTCAAAACTTTAATAATGAAATACACATAGAGATTTGACGTTCCAGGGACCTGAAGAGAGTATCTTCCCTCAAACCACCTAATGTAGTCGTCTTTCACTTCGAGCCACTCCTGCCGTACGTAAGGCGGATTCAGAATTGCGTAATCATATCCTGCGGCAAATGGAGTTCCGATGTAATCAGCACACTTCGCTGTCGCGTCCAGGCCGGCCTCTTCGGCCCATTTATAGGCCCTATCAACCATTTTCTTATCAATGTCGACCAGCGTCAGCTTGTCACCCGGCCTGAGCACGCCTGTACTCATTAACGCTCTAGGAAATGTAGATGGCCCAACACAAGGATCAAGGACCAAAACGGGTTTTTCCGGGCGTTCACGAAACAGTTGACATGCCATACTTCTCGCGATGGCCTCTGGAGTGGTTACTTGGCCCCAACGCGCCTCTGGTGTTAACGGCTTTCGCGCGTCAGACCTCGGGTCACTCAGGACAATTGCACCGCTGCCTGTCATGCATCTCCCCCTCTGCTTCGCCCGCTGCTCTCCTTATTTAAAGCCAGTGCCCGTTGAATACGAATCATGATCTTAGTCTCATTCATATCATCGGTCCACAACCTTAACACTGAATATCCGAGTTTGCGCAATTTCCGTCTTTGTCGCTCATCTCGCTGCTTGTTGCGGACAAGGCGCCCGCGCCAATACGACGAAAGCCGGCGAAGTTCAGCCTTGCTCCTTAAATGCCAAAATGGTGAATCCACGAAAACTAATATTCGCTCTTTTATCATCGCGTCTGCCTCAACTCGTCCTATTCGCACATGGCGCCGAAACGGAACCCGCATCCGCGAAAGCATGGAGAAAAGTGCCAATTCCGCTTTGGTGTCCTTCCCCCGAATAAGGCGCATCCGTGCAGACACCTCCTTGGGGTCGCTCGTGAAGTACTTACCCATATCCTTCGTCCGTTTTCTTGGTCAGAATGAGCTTACTTTATATGCTCACGTGGTCCCGAGTCCAAGCCCGCCTCGGGGCCCTTCCCACCATTGGAAATGACAAGGGAACGCCTTGCACACCTTATTTCTCTTCAAGGATATTTGCCCTAAATATTCTCACAAGTTCATCTGAAAACCACGCGCCCGCTTGGATCATCTGTTCGAGTACGCTTACGGCCTCTTCTGCTTTGATGCGCCCCAAATCAACTGCATATTCCAGTACTCCGAGTGTGCCGGACACTTGAATACCCAATTCTTCTGCCGCCCGTCGAGCTCGACTATCGTTTGTTATGACACCACACCTTCGAAGCTTCGCAACGGTGAGGGCGCCAACCTCCCCGGCTCCCAGCGGCGGATTATTCTTGCGGATGGCATCAAAAAGCGATAATTCTTCCTGGGCCGAAAGCGTGATCGCCTCTGCGCACGGCAGGCTGATGCTGGCCTCTTCCAACTCATTCAAGACAAAATCCGACGCTAACAGCCTTCCCTGGAGCAGTCCGCATAGCAGGTCAAGCTTCCCGACCAGGAAGAAGTCCGCGACGACGTTCGAATCAACGGAGAATTCTCCGGAGCTAAGCAGGTGCAACTGCCAGCTCCTTCCGCCACTGCTGAACGAGTGACCGTACTTCTAGCACGTTCTTGCCCATGAGTTCCCCGAGCTTCCCGATTGAAATAAGGCCCGAGAGTGCGGCCTTACGCGCAAGGTAAAGAAACCGCGAAACGCTCTTCCACTCCGCGATCAAATCAATCTTCTCATTCCTCAGGGGCGCGTATTCGACCTTCTGGTCCGGCTGTGCCCTGTACGTGCGATCCAAGATCTCTTTCGATTCCTTTTCAGTGGTCAGGCCGATGTCCTTAAGGCGTCTGACAACAACCTTAGTACTAACACGGAAATGGTGCTTGAGGAATACGACGTCTTCGAGGTTTACTTCCTTCTTTCGCCCCGCGCTTTTTATCCACACGTCCCGCAAGCCGACCTCGGGAACCAGGAAATTGCCGGCAAATACATCCGCCATCTCTTCCAGATCAGGATCGCGCTCCGTCGCTTCGGATAAATCAGCATTCCGATAGAACGACCGGTGCATCAGCAAGTGACCAAACTCGTGCGCTGCCGTGAAAATATTGCGTTCCATCGTGTTTCGCGTGTTTACGAGAATGCACAATCCGTATTGTTTCGAGAACCCTGACAGCCCGTATAAATCATCTTGCTCAATATTTACGTCCAGCAAGCGCACCCCATTTTCGTCCAACAGCTTAAAAATGTTTTCGATCGGGTCGTACAACCCCAAGCCAAGTCGCTCCCTTTCGGACAGAGCTACTTGCGCGGCGAACTCCAAATGCTTTGAATGAAGGTGCGGGAAGTAAGTATACTCCGGTGGAAGAAGCAAAGTGTCAGCCACGCCGGCAAGTTCCTCTAGCTCTCGGTAGGCCTCACAAAACCTCCGCAACCTGGAGCGCACTTCTGCCCTTGGGACCACGTCCTCAGCGGCCCGGAAGAGCAACGCCATTTCTTCCTCACGGTCCTTGAAGAAATCGGCGACTGGCAATCCGAGGATTTTCGAAGCACGAAGAAGCTTGGCGCTGTCGATCGCAACATGGCCATTCTCAAAACCACTCAAAGTGGCTCGCGAGATGCCAAGCTCGGCAGCGAATTCCTCTTGCGACCTTCCAGCCGTCTCACGTGCGGCCTTTAGGTTCCGGCCGATTGCCTCCTTCAGCCTATCCTCCACGGTTTCCTCCTTCGTAAGACTTTCTAGACACTAGAGTACTCCAACTGTCAACGAACGTCAAATATTCTTGACATATCTTTGCACTATTGCTAGGATATCTCTGTAGCTGTAATGATTTCAAGTCAACCTCCGTTTAAGGAGGGGGAGAAGAAGCAAATGGCTGAGAATGACAAGAAGACCGAACAAGGAAACAGCGAAGACCATCGCCAGGACGATAAACATCGGCCCCCGGAACATCGGGTGAAGCCGCCCAGGCCGTTTGGAAGTTAACGATGGACAAATCGCATCAAGAGTGGCTCGAGGCCAACTCTCGAGATCTCGCTGAATCTTATCCTCAGTTCGAGCCAGTCGCGTCTGTCTCCCAGCCAGACGCCATCGCAGCATGGCAGGGCGGACTGCGGCCGTTCGACGGCCCTCAAGACTTGAGCAAGATACTGGACGACCTACAAAACGAGGGAGAAGTTGTGGTTCGTGCCGGTACATTGGTGCACGATCCTATATGCCTACGAAATCATGCGATTCCGGATTATCTCTCGCGACTCTCCCATATCGGTCTTCAATACACCGCTTTGATTGTAGCGTACCCACCCAAAAGGCATCCCAGGGCCTTCATCACCTCTCCCCGCATCACACGGCTTAGATTTCCCATTCACCCCCACCTTAACGGCGACGACTCGGTTTGCGGTTATCTGCCGAGCCAAGGGGTGCTACCGTGGAGTGCGAAGACGCTGCGGACGTTATTGGATTTCACCGCAATTTGGTTGGCAAAGCACACGGTCTGGTGCGACACGGGCGACGGGCGCGGCGGAATATGGATCGGCCCGGCCGCCGGCCACAGTGTGCCGGAATTGCTTGCTACGGTTCCTAGAAATGCTGAATGCCCCTGCGGTAGCGGCAAGAAGTACAAGCATTGCCACCGGCCCGAGCACGAGCGTAGCTGGTGGCTCGTTGGAAGTTCACGATTCTACCTATCAAATCTGGAGGTACCAAAGGAAGATG
>JAJYJL010000086.1 GCA_021789565.1 Acidobacteriota bacterium | reverse complement strand
TTGAAGGGCGGCGGTCGCGTAGAAACAGGCGTCTGCCGCCGGTAAGCAAATCGTCGTAGAAGGAGCCGGGCAGCGCGTTGTAGAGATTGCCGTCGAGCGCGGCGTCCAAGAACATCAGACGCCGCGTGCGCTGGTCCGCCCACTCAGGAAACGGAAAACTGTTCCAGAGGTTCTTGAGCACAGATCAGGCCATAGAAGACAGGCGTTGAAGAATCTCGATCATCGCCACTTCGAGTTGCACTGTCGGAGGCTGCGCCATGGATGGCGGGAGGTGGGCGATGGTCTGCGCAACGGCTTCGGTCGCCATCGCCTGCAGCCCGGCAGCCGACATCGGCTGGCGAAAGACCTTGGACCCCACGCGCGTCCAGTACGTGGTAAGCGCACTCATCAACGCAGGCATGACGCCGCCCGTGCGGAACTTGTCGCGCTGCAGCTGCACTTTCGCACCCAGCTCGATCAGCTCCTGCGCAGCTTCGAGTGCAGATACCAGATCGCGGCGCTGCACGATCACTTCGTCTTCCTTCTGCTGGTCCACTTCGAGCAGCAGTTTCTTCAGTGCCGCCAGCGGCCCCTCGGCGGGATTGTAGGAGTAGCCCTGAGCGGTGGGGGCCGTCGATGCTCTTGCATTAGATACCATAGAGGGAGTCGCCTATTAAGCTGGGAGAACTCATGAAAACCTCGTTCGGCGCACAGTAGCGCGCCGCGACGTGGCAAGCTTCAGCCAATGCAACGGCTGCGTCAATCTTAACTGCACCTGATTGCTTCACAATATGCCAGCCGCGCTGGCTTTCCTTGCTGGCGGCCGCCAGAACGTGCTGCCGCAGGTCGTCGGCCGGGTAGACTCGAATGCGCTGCTGCTCTATCAGGTCGCGCAGCAGAGAGCTGAATGCCATGGAATTGGCTTGCGTGGCTGGCAGCTCCACCATTTTCACGCCAAAGCGGGTGAGGCCCTGTGCCACGGCCACCATCTGCGTCGGGTCGTAGGCCACCGCCGCCAGATCGAAGGAGCGGTGCAGAAGGAGGATGGCCTCCTCTATCCTGGCGAAATTGATGGTGCGGCCGTGGGGAACGAAGATGCGGTGCCAGACCAGCTTCAGCCGCAGCGTCGAGAGCGTTACGGGGTTCTCTTTGGCTACGTAGTCCTCAGCCCACGGCAGCGCGGCGGCGATTTCCAGTATGGGATTGGCCAGCACCTCGCGCTCCCTGAAAGTGCGCAGGAGCGAGGCGGTTTCTGCCTCGGGTGCTGTGTCAAGCGCCACCGCTACGATAGCCGTGGAGTCGCGCCGCAGCGAAGCGTCGAGGCCAACCCATACCCGCATGCCTTTGTTGGACTGCGCCGGCTGCAGTTGTCTATCAACGCAGCGGTCGTAGGAGGTTGCTTCGATGAAGCTCGATTCGGAGTTGACCCAGCGGTTCTCCATGATGCGGGCGAACTGGTTCGGGCTGTACTCCCCGCGCATCGTCTCGACCCACTCCGGCGTTTGCCACGGGGCGCGCATTTCGTGCGTCCAGTACACCAGCGTGCGACCCTGTGCGTAGAGGTCCGTAGCTATTTGGACGACGCCCGGATTGAGCGTGCCGTCCTCCGCGAATATGCGCCGGTAGTACTTCTCCAGCAGTTCGGACTCGCCTGTATAGCCGGCGTAGGTTACAATCAGGCGCACGCTGACCAGGGCGGTGGGGGTAGGAGCCAGCTCGTCCCACAGGCGAACGGAGCGCGCCGATGAATTCCCCGTCCAGCAGCATTTTCCATTGCGCTGCGCATAAACGACGCCGTTAGGCACAGTAGGACACCAAATCATCCCATTGTATTGCTCGATGGACCAGTGCTTGCCGTGCTTTTCCCAGCGGATGCGCCCATGGGATAGAGAGCCGCGATAGATGACCTGGTGCTTTCTGTGCCGGCGGCGGGAATTCATGTAGCGCGGATGCCAGCCGCACTTCAGACCGATCTCAAGGATGTCGTCCAGCAAACGCTTGGAGACGGTGCAGAACTGCCAGCTATCTTTGCCGGCCACCCAGCCATCACCGCGTAGATAGCACAGCAGCAGAAGCTCCAGTTGACGGGCTGAGCATTCCTTCAGCTCCTGTGGCACATACCTGACATTCTGCCTTCCAAGCAGTCTGAAGTAAGCAGCTAATCTTGGATCGCCCAGCCGCCAGCCATTGGCATTGGATCGAGGTGTGCCAAGTCCAAGCCTGCGCAGGTCGTGGCCGATCTCGGCATGATTCTGCGGATTGGCACTTTTGCTTTGAGCTATGTACAAAGTATTTCCATGCACACAGCCTTCCGCCAAGGCCCATCCAGCTACTTTCATGAAAGCATCGGCAGGAACGCTGACTGCTGGAAAATACGTGTGTTTACCCGCGTACACGCCCGGCAGCTTAAAGGACTTGCGCTCTTTGCCCTTCCAAGCCGCATCGCCCTTCAGCCATCCATGATGCACATTGGCTGCTTCTGCAGCTGTGCGGATGGACCAGTCGTTATCCTCGAAACGAAAGTGCTTACGATTGTCGCGAGTGAACTTCCCGAAAACCCTGTGGTTTGGTGTGACCAGGAAATCCACGCGCTTATGCTTGAAGCGGTACATCGGTCCTTTGTAATGCCGCTTGGTCATGTACGTAGCGCGCTGCCATTCCAGCACGCCTTCTGCAGACAGCGTGGCGAATTCATCGTCCGGCCGCACTGTGTCTATCGTGACCCACCCACGCCTAGTGAGGAAAGTAGTGTAAAGATCCACACAAAATCCCCAAATCTCGTCCCCCACGACGATTGTGGGGCGTGAGCCGGCCGCCGACGACGCTTCGGTCGTCACGGTCTTGATGAAGGAGTCGGTTGCCGGGAACTCTATGGCGTCGTTGGTGACGTTGGCGAAGCCCGACAACTGCGGGCTGGCCCTCAAGATAGAGCAGCAGTCGGCGAAGACGCGATCGGACGCCTGCTCGCGGGAGTTCGAGACGATGTAGCCTTCGGCGCGCTCTCCGCCAAGAACTCCAACAACGTACAGCAGGCACATCGCTGCGAGGGCCGTGTTGTGCTCGTAGAGAGGGGTGATGAAGGTGTGGTGGTCCGGCACTTCAATAGCTACCGTAGCACTGGGTGCGAGCTTCTGAATGCTCTTGACCTTCTCCCAACGGCAGCCGGGAGGCGCGTTGTGGTGTACCCAGTCATACGACTTTCGCGCCTGCGCAGCTTTGAGCGTCTTCCCCAAGGCTGCTTCCTTGCCGTACATGCCAATTTCCTTGGCGAAGCGCTCGACATCCTCAACGCGGTGAATGTAGAGCGCATGCGCTGTCTGACACGGCACGCCGTTGCACTTAGTAGGTTTTGCTCGGTACCGCGCGTGGATTCCGAAGCGTGCCAGCAAATGCTTGATGCCCATGGCGAGCGGCTTGGAAGCCGTCGAATAGCCGATTTCTGGGCGGATGCCGGTTTTCGTAGAGCTGATATTGGTCCAGCCATCGCCGCCGAACAGGCGTGATAGAAACAGTGCGAGCTGGTGCTTTGGCAGGGAGTAGATGGCTTTGGGTATGTGCTTCTGCTCCGCGCGCTTTCCATAAAGGCTGTGCGTGTCCAAGAGCTGACGTAGGGGGTTTCCAGCTTCGCGCGACTTCCCGCGTGCACGCCATGTTAGGGAATCCGGGTGCGACACGATGCAGCCCAGCGCACGCGCACAAGCTCTGAACTCGTATGCCTGTTTGCTGGCTGGTTTAACGTACACAGGAGTGCCGCGTGTGCAGCAGCCGTCCGCAATCATGTACGCCAGGAGCTTCACTTCTTCCTCTCGCATTCGACGAGAGCCGAATGCGGGGGTGTGCTCGGCCACCGCAATCAAATTGCCTTTGCGGATTCTAGAAAGCGGGCAGAAACCGTGGGAGATGATGGAGTCCTTGATCGGCTGCGGGCGGCTGCCGATGAAGAAAGGGTGCTCGGCGTTGCGCACGACGGACCAGCCCGAGTCGGTGGTGAGACGGTAGACGGGCTCTATGGCGTTGAGCGCTGCGCGTGCAGAAACTCGGATAGGACGCCCGGTGGCATCCAGCGTAAGGAGGTCGAAGGTTCGGCCAATGAGGTCGCCAGCAGGGACCATCTGGCCGTTGGCGAGTGTCACTAACTCATTGATTTCAAGACACTTCCCCGACTTTTTTGGCGCTGCAAAGATCACCGTGTCATATTCCAGCTTCAGCGTCTCGGGATCGGGCGAAAACGCTTCGCGCAGGAAGGTCTCCTGCTCCGGGTAGAGAACGAAGGGATCGCCGGTCTCGTAGTTGATGAGGAAGTGCTGCATCCACGCAGGCGGGTCGAACATCAGCTCCGCTATGAGCTTGTGCTCGGCAGCGTTCTTGTACATCTCCTTGCGAACGCTGGGCGGAATGATGCGCAGCTCGTCCTCGATCAGCGGCCGGCCTTCCTTCTGCGCCGATGCCCGCGCGCCCATCATGGCAATCTCGTGGCGTCTCTCGGCTGAGAGCTTGCGTGCGCGGGCGCGCCCACCGATCGCTTGCGACGCCTTGCTATTGCCGGGTCGGTAGCGCTTGGTCACTGACTATCTCGGCCTCGATGGCCGGCTGTTGTGTGCGCTGCAGCAGCGTGCGCCGGACGTTCGCCATGAGGGCGAAGGCATCCTGCGCGTTATCGTGGATGATCTGGTGCTGGCGGCTGCGGCGCGTCATGAGGGCGGATTCGCGCTGCTCCTTAACCTGGCGGCTGAGGTCTCGATACAACTGCCACATGAGCATCGCTTCGCTGTGCTTAGCGTCGCCAATCGGCAGGAGCTTGTCCAACAGGCCCT
The DNA here is from genome assembly GCA_021789565.1 of Acidobacteriota bacterium. The sequence continues at coordinate 7,989 of JAJYJL010000086.1, read as the reverse complement.
TGCGGATGATGGATTCCAGCACGCGCTCCAGCAAAAACTCACTGTACGCCAAGTGCTCGAACACGGCCTTGTCGGCAGGCAGCACCTTGTAGTACGCAGAAGCCTGCCGGGAGATGGCCGCAACGCGCTTGCGCAGCTCGGTCTGCTTCCACTTCTGAAACTCCGTCGCGGTCATCTCGGGCGGTATCAGCATCTCGGCCGGAACGCCTGCGGCGAGCGCCAGCTCCTTGCGCGTCTCGATAGACAGGAGTTCTTCCTTGACGGCGGCTTTGGCCGCCTCCTGTATCGCTGCGTCGGCCTTGCGCTTGCGCAACTCGGGGTTTGCAGCTCCAGCGCGAATCTCATCCAAGCTGAAGCGCGCGAACGGGCTATCCGCGGGGTTCGGCACAGGCTCTTCTTGGTTGAAGTTTTTGAGTTTCATGCTTCGCAGTGTACTGATTGCGAAGTGGTTGCTTCAAGCGCGCGTTTGGCGTGAAGCTCTCTGAGGTACTTTTCCAGCTTTTCGTACTCTCTTGGAGACGGGTGGCGATAAAGGCGTTTGAATATGTCGTGCGTGGGAACTCGTTCTACAGACCTCCAGCGTTTTCCCTGGCAGTACAGAACGTAGGCTCTACAAGCCAGTTCTGCATGGCTGCACGTCAGGTGCAGTGCGCATCTATCGCATGGGCTCTCTTCTCCAAGTTGCGTAGTGCCGTGAGCCACGGTTACTTCCTCGGCGTTGAGCGTTTGCGGGCGGCTGCGGCTGCCTCCGGCGAAAATCTCTGCATGGGCTGAGCACCGGAGCGCTGCTGCGATGCACGGGAAGCTATGGTTGTAAGTGCTTCGTGATGCTGCTGCACAGTGCTTTGCAGTGCCTCAATATCCTTCCAAACCTCGTCGATGTTGTGCTTCGTGCACTGCGTAGACGCTTGTAACTCGGTCAGACCTTCTTGAAGCTTCTTCAAGTCGTAGGCCGTAATCCACCAGCGCCATAGCACAACCAGCACGGTGCATGTTAAACCGGCCAGGATGTATTGAGTCATTGTGCAGCTCCAGCAGCAGGAAATCTTACCTTCCGCGTCCGCTCTTTCGATGCACTTCGCCAGCGTAGCTCTTGCCACCCTTGAAGCAGAGCTTCAGGCTTTTCCCGCCGGAAAGCGTTTTGGTCCGAACACGGCCGCCTGCCTTGACACATTTCATGAACGCACGGGGCATAGGGATTCTTCAGGTTGAACGGGTTAGGACGGGCGAGGCACGAGGCCGCGCTCACGGGCGCTGTCGAGGAGTGCATCCATGACGCCGGCTGTCCAGAACTCCTCGACGCTCGCGTAGCGCTTCGCGGCGCTCGGGGGAAGCTCGGTGTACTTCATCACCTCGCAGATGGGGCAGTAGTGCTCACCCTCGGGAGGGCTGTCCATGAGGTATAGACCGCCCATCTCCAGCGCCTGTGCCCAGATCATCATGTTGGCGTGCAGAAGGGGGTCGAAGTCCGCGGCGTCTGCGCCGCTCGACTGCAGCTCGTGGGCTAGGGCTTCGGCGGCTGCTTCGCCGCTTTGGTGGACGAGGTGCCACATGCCTCGATCGCGGCAGGCGTCCTTGAGCATGTCCCAGTGCGTGGGGCAAATCTTCATAGGGCAGCACCCGTTAGGACAGCATCAAGCGTGCGGAGCTGCATCTCCAGGTCGTCGCACTTCAGCTGCAGCTCCTCGATGTAGTCGGCGGCTTCGTCCGCCACCGAGAGGTCGTCGTGGGCACCGGCCGCCAGGGCGCGCAGGCGCTCCAGGAGGTCTTCAGGTCCGGCCGAAGGGCCGGACTGGGAGGTTGAAGAGGGGGTGATGTCGGGTGGCGTCATGGAGCCGGCTCCTTCGGAGCCGCAGGAGCTGGCGGAGCCGAGAGGGCGGCGCGGAAGGCGTCGGTGTTAATCATGAAGCCCACCCAGGTTTCGCTGAGCGCCAGCTCAGCAGCGAGCTGAGCGGGGGTCCAGTCGGGGTGGGCGCGGAGCAGATCGAGGAGAAGGTGATGGAGGGGGTAGAGACGACGGGAGTGCTCGGTGGGGGGTGCGTGGGTGTCGCCCATTTTGCGCCGTCTCCGTCCTGCCGCCGTGCCGGTCGGCTCAAAAAGGTGGGGCCGGGGGAGGCCCCACAGTGAGGGGAGTCAATGCCGCTCGCCTGAGCGAGCAAGGGAGAGTGTAGAGGGAGGGCCTCCAGGGCGCAAGGGGGGCTTGCGAGGTGAGAGTGGGCCGTGGCCGTCCGGCCTAGGTCACTTTTTGTAACCCACCGGGGGGCGTCGCAATTCTGCGACACGTCGCAAAGCAGCGACAGCGCTGTTAGAGCACACAGTGTCGCATCGGTGCGACATGTCGGCGCTTTGCGACGCTGTGCAGCTGTGCAGTGCAGCGCCGAGCGAATTCAAACGCTCGTTTGAAACGCTCGTTTAAATCGAACGTTTGAATTAAACGATCGTTTTAAGCGAACGTTTGAACTACAGGGAATCTTGAGGTTGATCGTTGCTGCTAGCAGCAGCTGTGCGGCGCTGTTCAATGTGCTGCCGTCATAGCGCATTGTGCTGTAGCGCGCTGTAGTGAGCGCGGAGCGGAGATCGCATGCAGGGCGCTACCCTGGCTATGGATCACGTAGAGATCGCGGCGCGCGTGAGTGTAAAGAATTTCGACTGGCGTCAAAAAGTTCGACAGCGCTAAGTGGCTGAAAAAGCCAAAAGTTCCGATTTGTGACTGTCGGAGCGCTTGACAGGTGGCGCGTGGCGGCGTTGTAAGTACTTGATTTAAAAGGCTGGCACATCATGTGCTTTGTTTTTGGCGGAACTTTGCCTTTTGCAAAGCGAGAGCGAGAGCGGAGCACTCTTGACCCCCTTTCCACCCGCTTTTCACCTCATCTAAGGAGCCATGTCATGCAGCATTCTTGGTCAATCGGTCAAACGGTCAAAGTCGGTTTCTGCACGCTGCGCGTGCTGGAGCGCACAGGCTACGGTTACATCCTCGCATCTCCGGACGGCACCAAGCTTTATCGGTTCGAGCCTTACCTTGGCTTGCGGCGCATTTACGTGCGGCCTTGACTATCACGCTACTGCATGCGCATGCGTGCAGTAGCACGATAGCCAAGCAACCAAAGGAAACCCTGCCATGCCTACGCTCCCTACACTCATCGGCTACGACGGCCGGCCCTACACGGTCGGCGACCGCGTGGAATTGCACCCCGGCCTTGATCTGTGGATGCGCGGTGCGCGCTTCGGCACTGTGCACAGTGTCTCACTCACTCCGGCCGACCGCGTGCGGGTCCGGTCCGACCATCCGCAGGTGCGCAATCTCATCGCCGGCCCTGCGGACCGTTTCCGGCGCATCTGACCATGCGCCCCGACGACGAAACCCCCGGCGCTGCTTTACTGGCCACGGTTTGCTTCGTGGCCACGGTGGCGCTCGTTTACCTGTGCGCGCTAATGCTCGCGCGATGATGCCAGCTGTAGCGGCTCGGCCCATGCGGGCCGCTACGACGGGCACCATACCGGCCCGGCTCGCCGCATAGTGCGGCGCGTTCACACTTGAGAGGATATGCCATGAGTACATTAACCCAAGCATCGCGGCAATGGGCAATGCGCCCCGCCGATGAGCGCTACCTTTCTTTGACCGACATGCACGCCGCGCAGCTGGCGCTACGCCAGCACTCCCGCGAGCGCATCTTGCCGTCACGTGCGCTCACAATCGAGGCTGTGCCCGATACGGACCATACCGGCCTTGCCGTGGTCGGTCCGAATGGCGGGCAGCTGGCACTGTCAAATTACTGTTTCGGGCAGGTCGCGCAGCTGGCCGGCGCTCCCGCGGGGTACCTTCGCGGCCTTCCCGCGGAGCTCGCCGCCGATAACCTGAACTTTGGCTTGCACGTCGCACGCGACGCGCGCGATATCGGCGTGCTCTATTCCAAGATGCCGGACGCCGCGCCCGTGCTGCGCGCCGCTACTGGGCCGGCTTATGGCCGCATTTGGAATTCGGACGTTACAGGCGCGTTGATCCGACGCTTCGGTGACGGGCGCACGGGCGATTTCCGCGTGCCGGGCGAATTTGGCAAGGCAGTAGAAATCACGGCGGAGAATACGACGCTGTACGCTTCAGACCGCGATATGTTCGTTTTCCTTGCGGACGAAAAGCACAGAATCGACTTTCCCGGTACGCGGCGCGAAGGCACCGAAAACAAAGGGCTAGCGCGGGGTTTCTTCGTATGGAACTCGGAAGTGGGCGATTGCACGCTCGGCGTTGCGCTGTTTTTGTTCGATTACGTTTGCTGTAATCGCATCGTATGGGGCGCGCGCGACTACCGGGAGATTCGCATCCGACACACTTCACGCGCCCCGCAACGGTTCTTGGAAGAAGCCGCACCCCAGCTGGAACGCTACGCGCAGTCTGCTACTGCACCGATTGTGGCGCAGATCGAGGCAGCCAAGGCACGCAAGGTTTCCGATCTGGAAGCATTCCTCAGCGCGCGCAAATTCTCGCACGCGCAGATTGAGAGCGTACAGCGCGTGCATGTCGCGGAGGAAGGGCGGCCCATTGAAACTCTTTGGGATACGGTGACGGGCATCACGGCATACGCGCGCAATCTGCCGTTCCAGGATTCGCGCGTCGCGCTGGAGCGCGAGGCGGGCAAGATTCTGGATATGGCGGCCTAGTCTACAGCGAGCAGCAGGGGCGCACGGATGCGCCCCGCATTGGAGTATCTGCTATGCCTACCGTTCAAATTGGCACATTAGTGCTCTCTGTAGAGCATTTACACGGCCGGCGGTATGTCGTGAGGCCGCCTAATGCGCTAGGTACTTGCGGGTTTTATCCCTATACCTGGGAGGCGATCTGGGTTACGGCCGCCGATCCTAACAGCGCCGCGCGCAAAGCGTACCCCAAAGCGTATGCACAATACCGCGCAGCTGCTTACGTAAACAGCTGTGATTAATTTCTGGGAGCAATGTCATGCAACTAATGATTAAGACTGGCTCGCGCTACCGCGCCGCGCGCCGCGACGAAATACTTTCAACGGCAATCGGCTTTGCCGTACAGGATGCACCGCGCGAGGTGCTATCAAGCCCTGCCGCAGTGATCCGCGCGCTTCAGCGGCTTATCGGTGCGCGCGAGACTGAAGCATTTTATACCATGGCGCTAGATACGCATCACGGCTGCCTTGCATTTTCCGAGTTATTCACGGGCACCGTAGACGGCGCGCCGGTGTTCCCGCGTGAAGTGGCACGCTGGGCGCTCGCACAGAACGCCGCCGCGCTAGTGGTTTGCCACAATCATCCGAGCGGGCATCTGGAACCAAGCCCAGCGGATGAGGCGATCACGCGGCGGCTCAAAGATGCGCTCGGCTTGTTCGACATTCGGTTACTCGATCACTTCATCGTGACCAGCGCGGGCACATACAGCTTTGTCGAGCACGGTTTGATTTAGTGGCATGGCACGCGCACGGATGCGCGGGGGCAGGGATGCCCCACCTTTGACGCTACTGTGAGCCGCTAGGCTGACACTAGCGCCAATGTCGGCGCAGATTGAGAGGTGCATCATGGGCGATAGGGTAGTGATTCAATTCAAGACCGCAAAGGGCGAAGTCTCGCCCGTCATATATGGGCACTGGGCGGGCGAGGCCGCGCCGGCTGCAATCGCGCGGCTGTATGACCGAATGCGGGACCGCCCTACTGACCTGCCGTATATCGCCGCGCGTTGCCTTCAAGAGCTGGGAATGACCGATGGGCGGAGCACATCGTTTGGCATATGGAACGCGCCGCCGCACGGAGAGCTGGACCCTGGCGACTCGCACAGTGACGCTGGGTGCTTTGTGGTCACGGTCGGGCGGACGTGGCACGTCCGGCAATTCGAGGGGTACACACCGAAGATACCGGACAATCCCGGCATCACTTGGGAGTGTGCCGCGCCCGAGTAGCCGCGCGCACGGGGGAGCGCGCCGGTAGGGGCCGGGCGCTCCCTTGGCGGGGTGCTACCGCTAGGCCGCACGCCACCGCGCGGCTTAGCGAAAGCGCCACGAGCGCATAGAGCCGGCGACCGCAGGGGCCGCCGCATAACTTGAGGAGTCAATGCTATGTCAGACAATGCCGCAGAAAACGAGGCCGCCGAACCGGAGGCCGCAGAATCCGAGCCGCTAGTGCGGTGCTGGGATTGTGAGGAGGACGTACCCGAGTCTGAGATTGAGAAGGTCTCGGGCAACCGCGACGTTTGCTCAAGCTGCCGGGAGGATCATTGGTCCGAGTGCGATGAGTGCGAGGACGTGCTGCATAATGACGACCTGACACACACGGGCAACGACCGCGATGTTTGCGCGCGTTGCTTAGACAATTGCTACAGCTATTCCGACTTGGAAAGCGAATGGATACATAACGATGACTGCGTAACATCGGAAGATACGCGAGAGACTGTTTCCACCCGTTACGCACAAAACAATTGGGAAATGGACGATGATGGAAACTGGTACCAGGACGGCGTGCCGAACCGCTCCGGGTTGATGGACTACACCACAAACATATTCGACGTGCGGGAGCTGCCGGACCCCGATCATCGGCTGGTTTTTGGCGTCGAGCTAGAGATGGAGCCGGAAAGTGACGATGAGGAAGGGCAAAACGATATAGTAGAAGCCTTGGGGGCAGCTGATCCCGATTTCATCCTGAAAAGTGATGGCTCCCTGCACTACGGCGTAGAGCTGGTCACTAAGCCCATGACGCTGGAGGAACACAAGGATTGGCGCTGGGCGGACGTGCTGCGCTCCGTTCAATCAATTGCGCAATCGGGCGCGGGCACGACGCGGTGCGGGATGCACGTGCATATAAACAAGGCAGCGTTGTCGCCGCTCTTGATCGGCAAGCTGCTGGTGTTTTTGAATCACGATTACACGGACGAGCTGGTTTGCATAATTGCGCAGCGCAGTAGCAATGGCTACTGCGATAAAGCCGAAAAACGGTTGAAGGATGGGGGGTATGCTTGGGGGCAGGGCCGCTCGGCAGACCGTTATGAGCGGCTGAACGTAACCCGCACTACCTGTGAGGTGCGGATATTCAGGGGCAATCTGCGGCCTGAGCGGGTGCTGAAGAACATCGAATTTTGCCATGCGGCGGTTGCATTCTGCCGCGACGTTTCGATGCAGGACGTAGGATCGCCCCGCGCGTTCAAGGACTTTCTACTGAAGAACCGCTCGATATATCCCGAGCTGGTGCGATTCCTGGGCGAAAAGAAAGTCCCTGCGTTCGCAACACTTGTTCGAGAGACAGCGAAGTACAAAAAGCCTGAAGTCCGGGCGGAGGTTTGATGCCATGTGCTTAATTGCGTTTTCACCAAAAGGCAACATGTTAGAGCGCAGCGTATTCGAGTGTGCGCGCGCGCAGAATCCTGATGGCATTGGCATCATGTCATGCCTTGGCGTCGAGAAATTTGTAGGGCGCAAGGCAGCCAAGCGGGCCTGGCGCTACATGACGCGCGAGCTGTACGGGATTCCGCATGCTGTGCATTTTCGTTATGCGACGCACGGCGCGATCAATCGTGCGTTGTGTCACCCGTTCACATCCAAGAGTGGGGCACTTGTGATGCACAACGGGGTGCTACACAAGACTGCCAAGTACGCTACGCTCAATTGCTCCGACACGTCCCTTTTCGTGCAGTGGTACATGGAGCACGTTCCGGACCCAGCCGAGCAAAAAGAGCATGCGCTGTTCAAGCATCGCCTTGAGAAAGACTTGGGCTATGACAATAAGATGGTTATCTATCACCCGTTCACGGATAGCTGGACGATTGCCAATGAGGATGAAGGGCATTGGAAGGAAGGATTCTGGTACTCCAATGAGTACTCACTGCCGCGATTCATGCAATCGTATTGGGAATATGAATGGCACGGGCGGATTGTAAGTGCTAAGGGCTACGCCAAGCGGTTTGAGGAGGAGCTGAGCTGGCAGAGTGAGTATCAAGGCATCATGGCACCGCCCGACGATGCGGACGCGGTGCGCGCGGCGGTG
>JAJYJL010000085.1 GCA_021789565.1 Acidobacteriota bacterium | reverse complement strand
GCGCGAGAAAGCCACCTCAAACATCTGCACCAACCAGTCGCTGTGCGCCCTGGCCGCAACCATATACCTCTGCCTGCTGGGCAGGCAGGGGCTGAAGGCGCTGGCGGAACACAACCTGGCCATGGCCCATTACGCCGCCCGGCAGCTTGCCGCCGTGCCGGGAACGTCGGTGCCGTTTGAATCGCCGTTCTTCAATGAATTTGTCGTCAAGGCTCCCGGGAACGCCGCAGAGCTTCTGCGTGAGCTGCGGCAGGAAAAGATTCTGGGCGGCGTCGATCTCGGCCGCTTCTACCCTGAGTTGAGCGGCCATCTGCTGGTGTGTGTTACCGAGACCGTCAGCAAGGCGGCGCTGGACCGGATGGCCAGCGTGTACCGGGAATTTTCCGCGCAGAAGCAGGCCAGGGCCGCGGCGCCGTCGGGCCTGACGCATCCCGTGGGCCAGGAGAAGGCATGAAGGAACATCCCCGCCACGCCAGGCCGCACATCACTCGCGACGAGAACCTGATTTTCGAGAGGAGCTCGCCCGGCAAGTGCGGCGTCGATCTTGCCGCCCCGGAGGTTCCGGCGGCATCGGCGGCGGAACTGCTGGGCGACGATCTCTGCCGGAAGGATATCCCCGGCTTCCCGGAGGTTTCGGAGCTGGAGGTCATCCGGCACTTCACCCGCCTTTCCACCTGGAACTACGGCGTGGACACGGGGCTCTATCCGCTGGGCTCCTGCACCATGAAGTACAATCCCCGCATCAACGAGGTGGTGGCCCGCCTGGAGGGCCTGGCGACCGACCATCCTTACGCGCCGGCGGAACTCACCCAGGGCTGCCTGAAGGTCCTGCACGATACGGCGCGCTGCCTGGCAGAGATTACGGGCATGGACGCGGTTTCGTTGCAGCCGGCGGCGGGCGCACAAGGTGAACTTTCCGGCATCCTGATGATTCAGGCCTGCCTGGCCGACCGCGGCAACCCGCGGAAATTTATCCTCATTCCCGACTCCGCGCACGGCACCAACCCTGCCAGCGTCACGACTTCCGGCTATCAGGTGCGGAACCTGAAATCCGACGCTCATGGCTGCGTCGACCTGGCGGAACTCGACCGCGCCATGACGGATGAAGTGGCCGGGTTGATGCTGACCAATCCCAACACTCTGGGGATTTTTGAAGTTCGGATTCGCGAGATCTGCGAGCTGGTCCACCGCAAAGGGGGCCTCGTTTACATGGACGGCGCCAACATGAATGCCCTGGTGGGCGTGGCGCGCCCTGCCGATTTTGGCGCGGACGTCATGCACCTGAACCTGCACAAGACTTTCACCGCGCCCCATGGCGGCGGCGGACCCGGCTCGGGACCCGTGGCGGTGAAGAAAATCCTCGAGCCGTATCTTCCTTTGCCCACCATCGTCCAGGCGCCGGACGGAACTTATGGCCTGGATGCCCACCGCCCGAAAAGCATCGGGCGCGTCCGGGCGTTTTACGGAAATTTCGGAATGGCGGTGCGGGCGCTGGCCTTTATTGCCGCCAACGGAGGCGAGGGCCTGTTGCAATCCACCCGGGACGCCGTGCTCAACGCCAACTACGTGATGCGGCGCCTCCAGGACGTGTACGACCTGCCTTACAACGAGCCCTGCATGCACGAGTGCGTGCTCTCTGACCGCCGCCAGGCCGCGCGCGGCGTGCACACCATTGACATTGCCAAGCGGCTGATCGATTACGGCTTTCATCCCTACACCACCGCCTTTCCGCTGATCGTGCCGGGAGCCATGATGATTGAGCCCACCGAAAGCGCCAGCAAGGAAGAGCTGGACGAGTTTATTGAGGCCATGCGGGCCGTGGCGGAAGAGGTTGATGAAGACCCCGAATTCGTCCTGAAAGCGCCCTATACTACTCGCGTCAGCCGTCTGGACGAGGCCACCGCCGCCCGCAAGCCCATCCTGCGCTGGAAACCCTAGTCTTGCCAATGTTAGCGGAAACTCTCTAAACCACAATATCTAGAAGTCCTGGAAATTTTGACCCACGATATTGGGTTTTTTTCACTTTACAGCTCCCCTCGAACCGTGATAGCTTGAGCGAAGTGTTTGGGGTAGCTCGCGATTGCCTTTTGTTGCGCGCCAAAGGCATGATGGGGAAGGCGAGCGCGTTGGAAGCCGGACGGCTACGATGCCGGAGAAATCAGCCGGGAACCTGCTTGTCTGCGCGGCGCGCTTCCTTCGAAATTTTGCGATTAAGTGTCAGCCTGAAGTGTGTCTGCGGCAGGGGTTGATGGGGCCCTTGAGTATTTGAACGGAGGCAATAATCTTGCTGAAATTAAAGAGATTAGAACTGCTCGGCTTCAAGTCGTTTGCAGACCGCACACGCCTGGAATTCCAGGACGGAACGGTCGGCATCGTGGGGCCGAACGGTTGCGGCAAGTCCAACCTGTCTGATGCCATGAACTGGGTCCTGGGCGAGCAGAAGGTGCGCATGTTGCGCGGCGAGCGGATGACCGACGTCATCTTCAACGGTACCGGCGACCGCCCTCCCACCGGCATGGCTGAAGTAAGCCTGACGCTGGAAGATACCGACTACGACGCACAATCCGCAGATTACGCAGATTCCACAGATTCAATGCAGGCCGCAGAAAACGCGGATGAGGCTGGGTCCGTAACATTGGTAGAGGCCGGAGAATCTATAGATTCGGCGGAAAGTGAAACAACTGAGCTCGAGCGGGCTGCGTCCACCAAGCGCTCAGTTTACAAGGGTTATCTCAAAGATGGGTCGGGGCAGATTACGGTCACGCGGCGATTGTTCCGGTCCGGCGAAAGCGAATACCTGATCAATGGCCGCGCCAGCCGGCTGCGGGACATCCAAGACTTGTTTATGGGCACGGGCCTGGGCCCGGAATCCTACGCCATCATCGAGCAGGGGCGCATCGGCCAGATTCTGAGTTCCAAGCCGTCGGACCGCCGCCTGATTCTGGAGGAAGCGGCCGGCATTTCCAAATTCAAAGCGCGCAAGCGGGCGGCTGAGCTGAAGCTGGAATCCTCGCGCGGAAATCTCTCGCGCATCACGGACATCCTGGAAGAAGTGATCAAGCAGGTGAATTCGCTGAAGCGCCAGGCGTCGAAGGCGCGCCGCTACCGGGAACTGCACGAGGAGATGATGGGGCGGCAGAAAGTAACGCTGGGTTCCCGCCTGCGTATGCTGGAGTCGCAATGCCAGCAGCTTCGCAAAGATTCCGAAATGCTCCAGCAGCTTTGCGCCGAAGAGAGCCGGGGGCTGGAGCTGCTGACCAACGAGCAGCGGACCACGACGGCGCGCTGCGAGGAGCTGGAAGGCCGGCTGATTTCCATCCGCGAAACACTGTCGGAAAACGAGCTGGAACGGCAGCGGTTGCAGTCGCGGCTTGAGCAGATCCGGCAGCAGATGGCGGCGCTGGATTCCAGAAGCGCCGACGCCAGGCAGGAGAGCGGGCAGGTCCGTTCGCGCCTCGATTTGCTGGAGCAGGAATCCGCCCGGCGGGCCCGGGAACATGAGGCGCTGCTGCAGGAACAGGCGGCGGCGGAAGAAGAGGGCGCGCGGCTGCAGGAGAAGCAGGAAGAACTCGGCCAGCGCATTCGCGAAGCCGAGCGGGCGGTTGAGCAGTCACGCCAGGCGCTCATGGCGTCCATCAGCCGGGCGTCCAATCTTCGCAACCAGCTTGTGCAGGCGGAGGAAATGGGCCTGGCCCTGGGCCGCCAGGAAGCCAGAATCAGTGAAGAACGCGCGGGCGTTGAAGCCGAGCGCCGGCAGCACGCCGCCGAACTCGATACCCTGGCGCAGGAAAACGAACGCTTCCAGAATGAGCTGGCGCAGCTTGCCGAATCGGTTTCGCAGACGGCTGCGGCGCTGGAGCAGGCGCAGCAGGCGGAAGCAGCCGGAAGGCGGGACCTCGAAACCCTTCGCCGCGAGTTTTCCGGGATGCAGGCCCGCAAGCAAACCCTGGAAGAGTCGCTGGCTGGCCACGCTTATTCCACGGAAAGCGTGCGGCGGCTGCTGAACGGAGAGTTCCCTTCGGGCGGCCATCATTTCCGGCCGCTGGGCGTGCTGGCGGATTTCCTGGAAGTTTCTCCCGGATACGAGGAGATTGTTGAAGAATTCCTCAGGACAGAGCTGGACTGTGTGGTGGTTGAACAGCACGCGGAAGCCCGCTCGGGCATCGCCATCCTGCAGGCGGAAGGCACCGGGCGGTCAACGTTTTTTGTGACCCACGCGCAGGCCGGCGGCCAACTCGGCGGTAACGGCCATCACCAGATCAGCCAGGAGCCGGGCGTGATAGCTTCACTTCGCGAGATGGTGCGCCTGGAGCCGCGCCTCGGACTGAACGGCGATCCGCCGCTGCCCTCGCTGAGCAAGGCGTATCTGGTGGAAGATACCGCGGCCGCCGAGAGGCTGGCTGCGAGTTATCCCGAATACCACTTTGTGACACGCTCCGGTGAACACTATCATCACCGGCTGGTTTCCGGCGGGCATGGATCGAGCGCGGGACCGCTGGCCCTGCGGCGCGACTTCCGTGACCTGGAACGGCGCACCGTGGATGTGGAATCCGACATCCAGTCGCGGGAAGCCAGGCTGGTTGCCATGGAAGAGCAGGCGAGGGCCCTGAAAGAAACCTTGAGCGGCCTGACGGCGGCGCGGCAGGAGTCGGAAAAGAGCTCCGTCGTGGGATCTGAGCGCTTGCGGCAGGTGCAGCAGGTGCTGGCCCGCGCGCTGGAGCGGTTGCGCGTGTTTGGAGAGGAAAGCCAGCGGCTGGAGGCGGAGCGCCAGTCGCTCGAATCCAAACAGGTGGCGATACGCGCTCAGCTTGAAGCCGAGGAATCTGAAAAGCTGCGGCTGGAGGCTGAGATTGCTTCCAGCTCTGAACAGGTGGGAGTGGAGCGGCAGCGGTTTGACCAGGGCGCGCAAACCCTGGCGCAGGCGCAGGCCCGCTTCAGCACCCTGCAGGAACGCACCCGGGCGCTTACCGGCGAACGCGAGCGGCTGGCGGCCCAGAGGCGGGAAATGGCCGATCGCGTGGAGCATCTTGCCCGCCAGGTGAGCGGCTGGGAAGAAGACCAGCGACAGCTCACTGCGGAAGCTGATGCCACCAGGGAGCTCGACGCCGGGCTTGAAACCACGCACGCCCGGCTGAAGGAAGAGTTGCAGGGCGTGGGAAGCGAATTGCAGGCTGTGCGCACGCGCCGGGACCATCTGCGGCCGCAGGTTGAGCAGGCCCGCGCCCGCTATGAAGCTGAGCGCGAAAAGCGCTCGGAAGTGGAGATCGCGCTGGCGCGGGCGGAATCAGACCGCGACCACCACGCCGGCCAGTGCCGTGAATCACTCCAGCAGGAACCCGAAGCTTTGCTGGCTGATCTGGCCGAAGAGTCTTTGCTGGTGGGTGAAGCCCTGGAGACTGCGGAGGAGGAAGTTCGCCAGCTCAAAAAGAAGATCGAAAATCTCGGTCCGCTCAACATGATGGCTCTCGAGGAACTGAAAGAGGCCGAAGAGCGCTACGAGTTTCTGGAAGGCCAGCGGCAGGATCTGCTTTCTTCCATCGAAGACACCGCCCAGGCCATCAAGGAAATCGACCGGCTCTCCCGCATGCAGTTCATGGAAGCGTTCAAGGCCATCAACACCCATTTCGCGGAGTCGTTCCGCACCCTGTTCGGGGGCGGCATCGGCCAGTTGCGGCTGACCGATGAGGAAGACCCCGAAAGCGGGCTCGACATCGTGGCCCAGCCGCCCGGCAAGCGCCTGCAGAACATCCTGCTGCTCTCGGGCGGTGAAAAAGCTCTGGCGGCGCTGGCGCTGCTGATCGCCATCTTCCGCTACACGCCCAGCCCCTTCTGTGTGCTGGACGAGGTGGACGCGCCGCTCGACGACACCAACGTCGGCCGCTTTACACGGCTGATCCGCAAGATGAGCTCGGCCACACAGTTCATCCTGATTACCCACAACAAAACCACCATGGAAATCGCCCGCGCCATCTACGGCGTCACCATGGAAGAACCCGGCGTCTCCAAACTGATCTCGGTGCAACTGGAAGAGTTTGAGGAAGAGTTGGAAGCCGTGCCGGCGTGAGGGGTAACGGGCGAAAACTTATCCTGTCAGAAACGGCCAGCAACATTGACAATCACGCAACAAGCCTGACGCCTGCCTGCACCCCGCTTTGAAAAAGTGCAGGCTCCCATTAGCTGCGCATGCACCGTGCAGAACAATGGACGCCTTTCCCCGATCCGTTGATAAGGGGCCGCTGGTCTGCGCTTGCCTGTAGCTCAGCCTTGTGACAGCCGGCAATGACGGCCTGCGGAGCCCGGTGCGGCGGGTGCAGGCCGGCGCGAATTTCTCACCCGTGGGGCGCGTGGTTCCAGTATGACGGATCGGGGTGCCACACAGGGATACATCCCGGAACCCTGGCACAACCGGGCACTGGCCCCCCCGGCTGAGCGCCGAAAGGAACTTTGCCATCCTGCCCGGGACGCGATACGCTTAAGCGGTTGTGGCAGAAATTTTCCTCATGAGACGATGCTCCGGGCCGTGATGTTTGCAGTCCCAAGAGGTGACAGATGGAAAAACCATTCGATTTCGCAACGCTGGCGATCCACGCCGGTGAAGCTCCCTGCCCGGCCACAGGCGCGCTGGACACGCCGATCTATCAGTCGACAACTTTTGTCTCTGCCGATGCCGACGAGATGGCCGCGGTTTATGGCGAACAGCAGCCCGGCTATATGTACACGCGCTATGGCAACCCCACCATTCACGCGCTGGAAGTTAAGCTGGCGGCGCTGGAAGGCGGCGACGCGGCGCTGGCCACGGCTTCCGGCATGGCGGCGGTTTCAACCGCAATTCTCGGTTACGTGAAGATGGGCGACCACGTGGTGGCGGCGCGCTCGCTTTACGGCGCCAGCTACAATTTTCTCAACCGGAAACTGCCCCGCATGGGCGCCTCGGCAACGTTTTTGGAATCGGCCCGCGTGGAGGATTTTGAACGAGCGATCCGGCCCAACACGCGCCTGATTTACTTTGAAACACCCAGCAATCCCGTGTTGGAGATCGTGGATATCGCAGCAATTGCCGCACTCGGCCGCGCCCGTGGAATCCCCACCATGATCGACAACACGTTTGCCTCGCCTGCGCTTCAGCAGCCGCTGCGGCTGGGCGTGACGGTGGCGGTCCATTCAGCCACCAAGTATCTGTGCGGCCACGGCGACGCCATGGGGGGCGCCATCATCGGCTCGCGCGAGTACATCTCGCTGCTGGTGCATGAAGTCATCCGCGATTTCGGAGGCGTCATCAGCCCCTTCAATGCCTGGCTCATTCTGCGCGGCATCCGCACCCTCCACCTGCGCATGCCGGCCCACTGCTCGAACGCGCAGCAGGTCGCGGAATTCCTTGCCGCGCATTCCAATGTTGAACGTGTCTACTATCCCGGCTTGCCAGGCCATCCGGGACATGATGTGGCCCGGAAGCAGATGAGCGCCTTCGGGGCCATGATCAGTTTTGAAGCGAAGGGCGGCTACGAAGCCGGCAAGCAGGTGATGGACGGCGTCAGGCTGTTCGCGCGCGCGGCCAGCCTGGGTGATACGCGCTCGCTGATTGTGCATCCGGCCTCCACCAGCCATCGCGCCGTGCCGCCGGAAGAACGCCGGGCCATCGGCATCACCGACGGACTGGTGCGATTGTCAGTGGGCATCGAAGCCGCCGCCGATCTCATCGCCGACCTCGGCCGGGCTTTGCAATTCTGATCCGGCATGGCCTGCGCAAAGTTTCCGCAGATCCAATGATGGTGTAGAATCCCCGGCATGAGAATCCGACTGCTCGCTCTTGCCTTTTTGTGCGCCATGCCGTTTTTAGCACGGGCGCAAGACGTTCATTACAAACCCGACTGGGCCTCGCTCAACCAGCGGCCCATTCCCCAGTGGTATGACCAGGCCAAGTTCGGCATCTTCATCCACTGGGGAGTTTATTCCGTGCCGGCCTTCGCCGACCCGCACGCCACGGGCGGCGAGGCTTACGCCGAGTGGTACTGGAACCACATGCACAACAAGAACGGGCCGACATGGGCGTTCCACCTGCGCAACTACGGAGCGAACTTCCATTACCAGGATTTTGCAGGCCAGTTCAAGGCCCAACTTTTCAATCCCGACCAGTGGGCGGAGTTGTTTGTCAATTCCGGAGCGAAGTACGTGGTGCTCACATCGAAGCATCACGAGGGCTTCTGCCTGTGGCCGTGTCCCGCAAGCTGGAACTGGAACAGCGTGGACGTCGGTCCGCATCAGGACCTGGCCGGCGAGTTGAGCAAGGCTGTCGTGGCGCACGGGTTGAAGATGGGTTTCTATTACTCGCTTTACGAATGGTACAACCCGCTCTACCTTCAGCATTCCGAGCGCTACGTGACTGAGCACATGATTCCGCAGATGAAGGACCTGGTGGAACGCTATCATCCCTCCATTTTGTGGACCGACGGCGAGTGGGAACAGCCGAGCTCCTACTGGCATTCCACCCAATTCCTGGCGTGGCTGTTCAACGACTCTCCAGTGAAAGATGACATCGTGATCAACGACCGCTGGGGCAAAGAGACGCGTGGCGTGGACGGCGGCTTCTACACGTCCGAATACGGCCTGGCGCATGGCAAGCAGGTGGAGTACACCAGCGTGCACAAATGGGAAGAATGCCAGGGCATCGGAAAATCATTCGGCTACAACCGCATGGAAACCGCCTCGGATTACAAAAGCACCGGGCAGTTGATCCACTTGCTGGCGGACACGGTGGCAAAGGGCGGCAACCTGCTGCTTGATATCGGTCCCACGGCTGACGGCCGCATTCCGGTCATCATGCAGGAGCGGCTGCTGCAGATGGGAGCATGGCTCAAGGTGAACGGCGAGGCCATCTACGGCAGCCGGCCGTGGCGCCAGGCTGAAGAAGGCAACGTCCGCTACACCACGCGCGAAGGCAACGTCTACGCCATCGTCGAAGGCTGGCCGGGCGCCGAGCTGACCCTTGCCGCTCCCAAGCCAGGCCCTGGCACGACGGTCACTCTGCTGGGACCGGGCACGCAGCTCAAGTGGCATGAAGCTGGTGGCAGGATGCACATCCAGGTGCCGCAGCCGACGGGTGACCTGATGGGCTCGCCGAGCGAGACTTACGTCTTCAAACTGAGCGGCGTAAGCTGAAGCACTTTATTGACGGAAGCAGGAAACTGTAATTTTTACCCACTGTGTCAGAATTGAACACATTTTTGAAAACGTACGATTTTGAAAGGCATAAAATTATTAAGTTGTTTATTATGTGTTGTTTACAAATTTAGCTTTTTCGTCGCCCAAACGTCCCATGCGTCCCATTGGGGGGCCCCTAGAGGACTTTTGTAGCCTATTTTAGAAGCCTACTCATTGCCGCCCCACCCCCGCCCGCCGGGCAGAATCATGCCGCCGGTTGGCCGGTTTTAAGGCCCAAATTTCTCCCCCTGCGTTCCGCATGGCAGCTTCTGCGCGCTTCCGGAGCGGCCCTACGGGACCCCTGCCTGTGGCATACCTGGCCCACATTGCAGGCAGTGGTAAAATGGGCGACATGCAAAAAATCACTCCGCATTTGCGGAAGAGGCCATCAACTTTTACGCCTCGGTTGCGGTCTGCGGCCGGTATTTCAGGGGGGCGCAGCTTCCGCCGCGTCATTCGAGGCGCTGGATCTCGACGCGGCTTCAGCCGCTGAAGGGGTGCGCAGGTCTTAATTCTTTTGCCCCGTCCAGGCGCCGCCCAGGAAGGCAACGAAGCATGAGCAAAAAGGAAATCGCCGAAACTTTTCTCCAACTTGCCTCGTCCGGCAAAGTGCGAGAAGCCTTTGCCTGGCACGTACACTCGCAGTTTCGCCATCACCATGCCTATTTTAATGGCGACCGGGAATCGCTGCTGAGGGGCATGGAACAGAATGCCAAGCAATTTCCCGGCAAGACCTACCGCACACTGCGCGCCATTGAAGAGGGAGACCTGGTCGCCGTCCACGGAAGAATTGTGCTCTCGCCGGAATCCCAGTGGTCGGTCATCCACATCTTCCGGTTTGAAGGCGACAAGATCATCGAAGAATGGGAAGCCTCGCAGGAAGCCTTCCAGGATTCTCCCAACGAAAACGGCATTTTTTGATGGAGCCGCGGGCGCTCGCCGAGGCCGTTGTGCTCTGCAGATTTTCGTAGGGGAGGGCTCCGCCCTCCCGCGCCTTCCGGCCGCCACATGCCGAATCGATCGCCGCCGTTGCCGTCTGTTCTTCAGAGGGACGCAGCTTCAACTGCGTCATCAAACCCATTGGCTATCGGCGCCGCTTCAGCCGCCGGCTTTTGCGTCCACGTACACGCGCTTCAGGGGCTGAAGCCCGCGAAATTGCCGACCTTTTACGGCACGACTGAAGTCGTGCCCTTTCACAAAACTCGGGCCCTTTCTCTTCAAGGCAGTTCCTCCAAGGCCCGATGCGAAAGGGGCGGGTGGCGCGGTTTCTGCGATGTCCGCGAATTGCGGGCCCGCGCCCGTCATTCCGAGCATTGACAGCCGTAGGGCTGCCCATGATGAGTTTCCGCAGAGGAGCCGAAGAGCGACGAGGAATCTGCTTTCTCAATTTTCCAAACGACTGGCAAGGAAAAGCAGATTCTTCGGCCGGAAACCGGCCTCAGAATGACGTTACGTCAAGCCCTGCGGCTGGCAGTTTTATTTTCTGGAGGACGAATCAATCATCGTAATGGATCGGGTGGAATGAAGAAAAGCAAATGCCTCTCGCTTCGCGAGACCGCCCCGATAGATCGGGACGCGACGCGCACACACTGCAAGGCAAGCGTCTGAGCCAGCCGCGCCAATATCAGTTTTTGTTTAGTGGCTTCATCGTTCAGCATGTTATCACGGCACCTATGGCAAATCCCGCGGCTGGCGCAGATATTGATTTTTAATGTCTGCGTTCAGCGAAGCTGAGTGGGGTTAGATTGGCGGGGTGCAGGAACTGATCCGCACTTTCGACCTCGCCGGCCAAAACAAACTGGCGGAGATAGACTCTAACAAGAGCCTCTCGCTTCGCGAGAACGCAGATACTACAAAGCGAGCATCTGCGCCAGCCGCCCGGCGCCGTTGTGGTTTGTGCTAAAATTGCCCAGGAGTTGCAGATGATTGCGGAGTCGAAGATCGGGGTTCCCAGGGAAGCGATCGCCGCTTACTGTCGGCGGCGTCATATTCGCAAGCTGGCGTTTTTCGGCTCTGTCCTCCGTGAGGATTTCTCACCCTCGAGCGACCTGGACGTTCTGGTGGAATTTGAGCCAGGCCATATTCCCGGGCTTGAGTTCTTCGCCATGGAAGACGAATTGAGCGCCATCCTCGGGTGCAAGGTAGACCTCAACACTCCCGGCTTTCTCAGCCCCTCTTTCCGCGGGCAGGCGCTCGCCGAGGCCGAGGTGCAATACGTCGCGCCGTGACGCCGGCGTCGCCCTGCGCCACATGCTCGCCCACGCGCGGGAAGCTGTCCAACTGCTTCAAAACAGAAAACGCCCCGACCTGGATCAGGACCGCCTGCTCAATCTCGCTCTGGTTCGGCTGCTTGAGATTATCGGCGAGGCGGCCAACAGGGTTCCCGAAGAAGAACGCGCGCGCCTCCCTGAAGTTCCCTGGCCGCAAATCGTGAGCCTGCGAAACCGGCTGATCCACGGCTACGATGAGGTGGATTTTGATATCCTCTGGCAGATCCTAACCCACGACTTGCCTCAACTCGTCAAAGCTCTGGAAAACTGTTAGCTCACACCGCCGCCGTTGCCGTCTGTTCTTCAGGGGGGCGCAGCTTCAGCTGCGTCATCAAACCCGTTGGCCATCGCCGCGGCTTTAGCCGCTGAAGCACGTCGCGGGTGCCTCATCCATCGCCGCCGGGCTGGCGCAGATTTTGATTTTTAAAGTCTGCGTTCAGCGAAGCTGAGTAGGGTTAGTATGGGGGGAAAAATGAATTATGAATTCTGAAGGATGAAATAGGCAGTCCCGAGCCACCGCGATCGCAGCGATGGACCGGCTGGAATGAATACAAGCAAGAGCCTCTCGCTCCGACAGCTCGCAGACTTCGCACAGAACGCGCCACCGGCCCATTCTTCCAATCGGCCAATCGCCATTCGCTCAATCATTCAATGAAGTGACCCCTCACCCGTCCCGCTCTGCGGGACACCCTCTCCCCTCGGAGAGGGCTTTGGTTTCGTGGGGTGCCGCTGCACGTCCACCCTCTCCCCAAGGAAGAGGGAAAAGGAGGCTGCTTGCGGCTGGCGGGAATGGTTTTGTAGGGGAGCCCTCCGGGCTCCCGCGCCGTCTGAGCCGGGAAGAAAACGGGAGGGCGGAGCCCTCAAGATGCAGTCACGAGTGACGGGTGACGAGCAAAACGGGAGGGCGGAGCCCTCCCCTACGGAACCCGTTTCCGGGGCTGGCGCAGATTTTGATTTTTAAAGTCTGCGTTCAGCGAAGCTGAACGGGGTTAGAATGGCGGGGTGCCACGACCGTCCTGCTGATTCCGAACGTAGCGAAAACGACGGGCTGCCGGACATGAATTCCAGCAAAGGACTCTCGCTACGCGAGATCGCAGACACTGCAAGGCAAGCGTCTGCGCCAGCCGCGTGGCGCCTGGCATTGAAACCGTCATGTTGCCTTGGATTGACCAGCAGCTGAAACATGCCGAGGATCTCGTTGCCAAGTACGGCCCAAAGCTTCGAGTAGTCAGCTAGTATTACTATGTTAAGTTGTTGTTGCTTTCTGTCTTCCGAAAGCTTAGCATGGGCGCATGAAGCCCATCCCTTGGAACGCCAGACTCTGGAAAGAAAGCG
>JAJYJL010000084.1 GCA_021789565.1 Acidobacteriota bacterium | reverse complement strand
TTCCGATCTTTCAACAATCGGTTTTTTTGGACCCTGCAGTGACTTTCTGCCGCCGGAAAATGTTTTCCGAAATGTCACCTGTCCGGCCCTGAAATGTCACATATTGGTATCACTTCACTGGCCTAGGGCCAGGAGCCCAAAGGGGGCCGGTTGCGGGGGCTTTCCGGTCCCTTTTCGGGGGGTTGCGGGCCATGCCCGGCAGGCGGATCCCCGGCCGGTCCGGGGATTTCATGGGGTTGGCCGCCGCCTGAAGCCGGAGTCTGTCTCAATTGAAATCCACCTTGACGTCCTGCCGGTCTTCTTCCGTGGCCTTGAAAAATTCCCGCTGTTGCAGGTTCATCAATCCGGCCAGAATCATGTCGGGGAACTGCTGGATGCGGATGTTGTAGGTGTTGACGGTGTCGTTCAGGAACTCGCGCCGGTCGGCGATCCTTTCCTCGATCTCCGAGATGCGCGCCTGCAACTGCATAAAGTCGTTGTTGGCCTTCAGTTCCGGATAGTTTTCGGCCACCGCAAACAGGGTTTTCAGCGCCCCGGTCATCATGTTGTCGGCCTGGGCCTTTTCCGGCGCGGTGGTGGCTTTCTGGTAGGCGCTGCGGGCCTCGGTCACCAGTTGAAATGTTTTCTGCTCATACTGCATGTAGCCCTTGCAGGTGTCGATCAGCTTGGGCAGTTCGTCGTGCCGCTGCTTCAGCAGCACGTCGATGTTGGCCCAGGCTTTGTCGATGTCATTCTTCAGCCGCACCAGGCTGTTGTAGATACTGACCGCGTAGACCACGAAGGCAACAACCGCCAGCAGCAAAACCAGCAAAACCAGAATACTCAGTCCCATGGTCATCCTCCTGATCCGGATTTACAGCAGGCCGTGCCTGGCCATAAAAATCGCCGCGCAGAAAACCGCAAGGGCCGCTCCGCCCATCACGATCACCGTAGAGCGCCAGCCCGCCTCCTGTTTCAATTCATCCGCCGTCCTGGAAGAAATCAGAAAAGTGCCGTCATGCTCGCCTTTGGTGATCAAATTTCTGTCGTTGTCGTCCTCGGGCCGGGGATTCTCAACGCAGGTTCCCAGCACGTCGTATTCCTGGTCGGGCTCGATGCAGCGCTCCGTAAAACGGTAGGAGTTCGCGTAGTCGTAGCTGGCGGCGGCGTATTCCAGCAGTTCTTCATCGGTTTTGGCGCTCATCGAAACATCGGAGGTGTCCAACGATCTGCCCCATCCCAGCAGACTTGCCAGGGAGAAATTCACCGGCGGATCGCCCACCACCCGGCGGCCGCTGACCGGCACGTCAAAGTCGGCTTTCAGCGGGTCCACATGGATGCGGCCTGAATCGTCGCTGAGGTAGAAACGCATGCCGTTCTGGTCCGTGCGATAGTGCTGCCAGCCGTTGCGCCCTTCGTAGCGTTCAATCTGCACCCGAAAGGCGTAGCACGGCAGGCCTCTCACGGGGCTCGGAAATGGCGTGTCGCCGCCTGCGTGTCCGTGCACCTGTGTGATGCCCATGGCCACGCTGCGGATGGGAATGATCGGCGTATCGGCCACCATCAAACCCCTGCGAAAATTGCGTAACCCACGATAAAACAGGACCAGCCCCGCTACAAAGCCGATCACCAGCCAGACGTCAATGTTTGCGTAAATAGGCGTCATAAGAGGCGCAAAATCGCCCCATCGTAGCTTGCAGCAGGCAAAAAGGCAAGCCAAAATGCCCGCCATTGCCCGCCAAAATGCCCGCCGCAAAATGCCCGCCAGCGCAGGGGTGGTGGCGGCTGAATTGAATGATTGAGTGAATTGCGATGGGGTGATTGAAAGGCGGAGCGGCTTCTTGTAGCGGCCGCTGGAGTTTACCCCGACGAAGTCGGTGGCCGCCACCGGCGCAGGACCATGGCAAGGCCCCATACCATCCGGTACAGGGCGAAGTAAACTCGCCGCTACGGCGGGGGCTAAATCCTTCCGCCCTTTCGGGGGCTGTTTCGCGCAAGGGTGCTGACATTAATTTTAGCGGGGGCAGGTCTTTAGCCCTGCATTCGGGTTCTCGCCCCAACGCCGGCTTTCAGCTTTCACCCCTCACGCCTCTGGCAGGGTTTTGCTCTTAAATCTCAAATCTGCAATCTGCGATCTCATGGAGCCTGGCAGCGCAGCGGCACCCCCAGGAAACCAAAGCCCTCTCCAAGGGTGGCAGGCGCAGGACCATGGCAAGGCCCCGTACCATCTGGTGCATGGCGAGGTAAACTCGCCGCTACAACGTCTGTCCCACCTTAGTGATAAACGCGGCAGACGATGATATCACCGCGTCGCCGCAAAATTCCGAACTAAAACCGCCAGAATGCAGCAACGATGTTACGCCGTGATGACATGGGCGTGAAGGGGAGCTTAAGGAGGGTTGCCCGTGAGGCCTGGTCTTATTCTACAGCTTGGAATCGCACACATCGCAAAGAACGCGACGTATGCGTCATCCGCCATTATTAGCTCTCTTTCCATCGGGCATGTCATTCAGCGTTTCCTCCGTCAATTGCTCCATCTCAATCCAGTGCCCCGTTAACTTGATCAGATTCTTAAGGTCCGTCAAATCTTTCTCTTCCCACTTTCGCAGGTAGTGCGTTTCGTCATTACCCAGCCAAACGGCACGCGCTGCAACCTGTTTCACCATATCGTTTTTGACAAAAGTCGAGATGCAGGTACCCAAGTATTGCTTCTTTATCTCCTCAGCTCTTTCAGGATTCAATTTGATAACGTAGTCCTTGATTAAGAATTCCAATGCCTTCCGGTATCCAGGACCACATACCAATTTCAAATTTCGGAACTCGGCCTCTTCTGCTTCTCGATACACTGCTACAAAATCAGGGGATATCTTCCGGATGGTCTCGCTGCCCTCAGATGTTTTTACGGTCAGAGGAACGGCTTCGGAAAAAACATAGTTGGGCGTCTGAGCCCTCACGTTAGGATCGGGCAAATATCGAGCGATGAAGTATGATTCACACGTCTGTTTGGGACACCTGAACACCACTTCCAGCCGTTCGTTTGGGCGGACCCACGGCGTAGCAGAGTCCACTGGCTCGATCCCATGAAGACAAACCGGGCAACGGTCAGGTTTCCTATTAATCTCAACCTGAATATTTCCTGATTTGAAACTCGCCTGCAATCTCATAGAAGCTTTCCTCCACGCAATTGTGTTGGTAAGACACCCGAATGTCAACAAGGTGTAGTGAGGAAGATCAAGTGAAAAGTCAGATGAAAAACTAGTGCGAGCGCACTACTGAATCCCTTTTGCCTATGCGCAGCCACAGGTGGGTCCTGCATACGTTCCACCGTTGGGAATGTATGCGCGCTTTTTCCTGCTGAACATTTGGACGCCGCGTACGGCGCGGCGTTGACATGAAGGCGCATCCCCCACGGGCTTCTATCCCAGCCTAGCAGACCGTTGGAGTCGTCACGTCAAAAGTGAATAGAATCTGCGGATTCGAGAAAAGATACATGCCTGTTTCCGTGAAGTGCTACTTGCCTAAAAGAAGCGCACTGTACCTTGACTGTAGGTCAAGAGCCCTTCCCGCTCGCTTGCTGGTCGGTTCAGCCTCGATGAGTTCACTTAATGATTTAAGGTGGTTTTCAATGATCGACTTGACGTCGCTGATCGAGGGTGGCCATTCGCCTTCCTTTCGTAGCTTACCGATTTGCAGTAGGTCGTTCTCCGCTGCTGCGATCACCCCATCCCAATCTGGCTTGAGAAATTGGGTGTAGTCAAATGCCGCCACGTTCGGGAATGCCCCATAACCCTGCGTATACTGAGTTCCGACGGGGACATATGTAACCGGTTGTGGCTCGTCCAGGCGGTTCCTTATCGCCTCAACTTGCATAATGAGGTAGGCAAGTTGGCCCTCACCCTCACCTTTTATCTCCGGGGCATGTGCAGAGGACTGTAAGCCAAAATATTGCCACAGCATGTTCTTTCCGCGACTCCCTTCCGCACTCGCAGTAATGTGCGCCGATAGACGCTCAATCTCACCGTCGAGATTCCATGGAGCAAGCAAGTGGCTATACGTGTGGTGATTAATAATTCCGGTATCGAAAGGAATTTTACGAGTAAGGTCATCCATCACATAGCACACCGGCTTGTTCAAAGCTGTCCGGCAACCCAATTCAAAAAACACGTTTGGGTTGAAGCTCGAGATGTCACAAAGCACGAGATCGGCGGTCTCCAAGTTCTTAATGATATCCGCATGAATTACATCGGCGCCTTGCACTTTAGGTGGTATCGCCGAAAAGGCCGCCCTTTCAATCGCGGGGATAAACAGATGGTCAAGCACGTGCGAAAAATGGTCAGCATCCTTGTCATAGGCTTGGACCAAAGTTTCAGGGGTGGAAATCGGCATGATCACAAAACATGTTTGCATAAGCTAGCCTGATAGAATCGTTTGCTATTTACGTATGTCACCAGAATCCCTACTCTTTCCAAAGAATTTGCGGTAAGCCTTCTGGACGCTAAACACGGGGCCCATTGCTTGAAAATGAATGGCCGCAAAAGCGGTAGAAAGCATCACAAATGCTCACTTGCTTACCACAACATGGGCAGAACACTATCTTCTTCCCTGCGCAAAGCCAGAGACAATGCCGGAATAATACGCCCACACTGGAAGCATGTCCAGCGGCGATCACGTTCTAATGGTTAAGCCAGGAAATCCCGTGCCACTCGTCATGAAACGCCGGCCGCCCAAAAAAGGGAATTCCGGTTTACACTGTCATCAGCAATGGTCGATAGAAGGGGGCGGGAGAGGCCAATGAGAAAATTAATATTTGCAATCAATATCACCCTGGATGGCTGCTGCGACCACGACAAAGGGATTGCGGATGAAACGCTGGAATACTTTACGGACCTCATGCGAGACGTTGACCTGCAGGTCTTTGGGCGCAAAACCTATGAACTGATGCTTCCTTATTGGCCCGATATCGCAAAGGATCCTGCCGGGGAGACGAAGGCAACCAAGGAATTTGCCGAAGCATTTGTTTCCATCAACAAAATTGTTTTTTCACAATCATTAGAGGGCGTTGAAGGAAACAATACGAGAATTGTTCGCGCGAAGCCTCAAGACGAAATCCTTATATTGAAACAAGAGCAAGGCAAAAATATCGTCGTCGGTGGTGTCAGCGTTTCTTCACAACTTATCGAGCTTGGCCTGGTGGATGAATTTCGTTTTGTCGTTAACCCCATCGTTGCGGGAGAAGGGAGACGGCTGCTGGAAGGTGCGAGCCTGCCGGAGAGATTAAAGTTAAAACTTGTTGAGTCAAAGATTTTTGAATCAGGATGTGTGGCGCTTCGTTACTTGAAACAGTGACAGCAGGTCGCGCATACGTTCCAAACTGCGGAACGTATGATGCGCCACCCGTGAGAGGGCACGGATTCATCCGCGCCGCAATCGGCGCCCTCCCAAAGAATGAAAGCCCTCTCCCTTGGGGAGAGGGTACCCCGCAGGGCCGGGGCGGGTGAGGGGGCAGTTTGAAGAATTGAGTGATTGGGCGATTGCCTGATAGCGCTGCTTTGTCCCTCCGCGCGCGATCGCTCTGCGGATTGCTTCCGCACGCACCCGCCCGGCATTGGGTCAATCCAAACCAGCCGAGATGAAATCTAGAAGGGAATCTCGCCCCGCGAGAACGCAGATACTACACGACGAGCATCTGCCAGCCGGCGGCTCTGCATTTTGTTCCCGCCTATTGCGGCCTTCCAAAGTGCCACAGGATGTCCAGCTTAAATTCCACCACCGAGAACCGCCGCCCGGTTTCCGTGGTCAGGGGATTTCGAACGTCGCCAAAGCGCCCGGCCGACCATGCCACCATGGGAGCCACCGCCAGTTCCTTCCACACGGGGATATCATATCCGCCGCCGGCAGTCCATGCCCATCCGCTCCCGTTGAAACCTTCGGGGCGATCGTTGGTATAGAATGCTCCGCCCGCGCCGCCTCTGAAGAAAAAGGGGACCTTGGCGACGGGGAACACGTCCGCTATTCCCATCACGTTGGTCACGCTTTCCCCGACCGCGGGATTGCTGAGGTCAAACGCCTGCAGAAGCCATCCGTTGACTTCCACGCCGAGGCGGGCCCGGCTGCCCAGCGTGTGCCCGCCCACAAAACCCAAAGCAAAAGTTGTGTTGCGGTCCCCCGGCGACTGGTCGGAAGAAAGCTTCAGATCTCCTGCGCCGAGTTCGCCCCCAATCCACCATGGCCGCACAGGCTCCGCAGACTGATGCGCCGGCGCCGGAGAAACGCCGGACCCAATGAGCAAAAGTAAGGTAAAAAATCCCCAAGCCCGCCGCATAGCACCTCCTCCACAGGCGGTGTTCCTTGCACTTCCTGCCAGATTAAGCCGTGCCCCGTTCGGACTCAGTGAGGCGGGTCACCTTCTCCAGTGATTGTTGCCGCCTCACGCCTTGCAGGAGCGCACCCGCAAGGCGTGGCGGCCAGGTGAGGAGTTACTTGCCCATGGGCACTGACATTAATTTTAGGGGGGCAGGGCTTCAGCCCTGCCATAACAACCGCACCCCGCAACCTTATCCACACGGAACGGCAGAAGGCCGGAAGCGGCGATGAGGACTCGACCGGCGTGGGTGAAGTCCGGCTCTACAAGGACGAGCGCCATGCGGGGTTCCAGATGGGGAAGGATAAAGGGCGCCGGGGCGAAGTCCGGCTCCACAAAATAACCTTCGTTTTCCTGACCGGGAGTCGCAAATCGGTCAATCGTCTCAACCACCCCCAGTAGCTATCAGCCGGGGCAGGGAAGCGTTGGGGGCGCCGTTCGCGGCCGCGCCTGAGCGATGCTGTCCTGATCTGCCGGGGCCGAGGATAGCCTTGTTATCTAGCTTACATTGTGCCAGGCAGGCCTAAAATGCGACGCTTAGGACGTTCGGGATGCAAAATTCCAAATATTGTAACATATTGATAATACGCATGTTATTATTTATTTGCTCGAAAATTATCGGTTTTGGAAAATGTGTCCAATTTTGAAACAGCGGGTAAAAATTACATCCTTACCGGAAAACGCGCTTTGCCCATATCAGGAATGAAGCCTTTTCCACCCCTGCGCCGCATCAGCCGGCAAGGTGATGAGATTCGGCCTGAGATGTGATATGGTGTTGCCGCTCCAGGCGGGCTCATCAAGACAATCCAGCATCAGGGCCGCCTGGCCGAGGATGCCATGCCTAACCATCATGATCAAAAGACCATGTCGCCGCTCCTGACGCGGCGCGAATTCCTTGAAGGGAGTGCCGCATCCGCTGCGGCTCTGAGCTTGCTGCCGCGCTCTGTGCGCGGTGCGAACTGGACTCCAGTTCCTGCAAGCAAGACCATCAAGCTGGGCTGCATCGGCGTGGGCGCGCAGGGCACGCGCGTGATGATGGACTTCCTGAAGATTCCCGACGTGCAGGTAGTGGCCGTCTGCGACGTGAATCGCGAAACCAGCGACTACTCCGAGTGGGGCAAGGATGAAATCGTCAACAAGGAGCGCAAGCTGCTGAGCGATCCTTCGTGGGGATCGGACTGGAAGGGCCCCACCTGCGGGCGTGACCCCGCCGGGCGCCTGGTGGATGCCTATTACCGCAACGTGCGTAAGCTGGCGGACTATCGCGCCTGCGGAAGGTACAACGACTTTCGCGCCCTGATCGCGAAAGAGCACGACCTTGACGGCGTGGTGGTTTGCACTCCCGATCACTGGCACGCCTACATTGCCATCTATGCGCTGCGCCACGGGAAGCACGTCTTCAGCCAGAAGCCCATGGCCCACACCGTGCACGAGTGCGCTCTGATGGCGAAGGCGGCGCGCGAAACCGGACTGGCCACGCAGGTGGCCGTGATGAATGAGGCCTCGGATGCCACGCGCTATCTCACTGAATGGGTGGCGGCGGGCGTGATCGGCCAGGTGCGCGAAGTGCACAACTGGTCGCAGCGTCCCTACTGGCCGCAGGGAATGGAGGCGCCGAAAGAATCGCAGCCTGTGCCCGATGGGCTCGACTGGGACCTGTGGCTGGGTCCCGCGCCCGAGCGGCCTTTCAACCATGTCTATCTGCCGTTCATTTGGCGCGGCTGGAACGACTTTGGCGAAGGCTCGATCGGCGACATGGGCAACTACAGTTTTGACACGCTGTTCCGCGTGCTCAAACTGACCGCGCCCACCAGCGTCGAAGGAAGTTCAACGCCGCTTTTCCCGGAAACGTTTCCGCTGGGCGAACTGGTGCACTGGGAATTTCCCGCGCGGGGCGACCGAGCGCCGGTCACCATCCACTGGTATGACGCGCACCTGCGTCCTCAGCGCCCGCCGGAGCTCTTGCCTGGTGAGCTGATGAGCGATCCCGGCGACGGCGAAGGTTTGCTCTTTGTGGGTGACAAGGGCAAAATCCTGTGCAGCTTTGAAGGCCAGCACGCGCGCCTGATTCCCTCAAGCCGAATGAAGACGTTCACGCCGCCGCCCGACAATCTGCCGAAGTCGCCCGGCGCTTATCGCGAGTGGCTCAACGCCATCCGGGGCGGCCCGCAACCGCGAGCCAATTATGAGTTTGAGCAGAACGTGGTGGAGGCATTGCTGCTGGGCTGCATTGCGGTTCGCGCGGGGACCAGGCTCGAATGGGACGCCGTGAACAAGCGCATCACCAGCCTTGCAGAGGGCAAGCCCTCGGACCTGGATGCCGCCAACGCGCAGCTCAATCCTCCGGCTCGGGCGCCATTTCAGTTGGACTGAGCATCGCTCTGTTCGCAAAAGCTTGACAGGTCTTTTGCAGTTGAACATACTCACGCTCGTTAGAAGGTAAGGAGGTTTTCATGTCCATAGTTTCAAGAAGGGATTTTCTAAAGATTGCGGGCACCGGTGCGGCTGCTGCCGGCTTTCTCTCCTCAGGCGCGCTGGAACTTGACGCCAATCCTCTCGGCTTGCCTATCGGTTGCCAGACGTGGCCCGTTCGCCAAATGATCGCCAAGGATTTTCCGGGCACGATCAAGATGCTGGCGGGGGCGGGCTTCCAGTCCATTGAGCTGTGTTCGCCGTATGGGTATGCCGATTCGGGCTTTGCAGATGTCGGTAAATATTCGGGCGCGCAACTGCGCAGAATCTTCAGCGATGCAGGCGTCACCTGCATCAGCTCGCACTTTGGGCTGGACGAGCTGCGAAAAGACCAGGCGCGCAGCATCGCCTGGGCAAAAGACGTGGGCCTGACACAGATGCTGGTCGCCAGTCTCGAGGGCCCGAAAAATCCCACGATCGATGACGTCAAGCGCGCCGCGGACGAATACAACGGCATCGCCGAGCGGGCGCACAAGGCCGGCCTGCAGCAGGGACTTCACAATGAGGGTTGGTTAACCAGCCATGTTGTTGGTGGCCAGCGCACATACGATCTGCTGTTCAAGTTTCTCGATCCCAAATTGGTCAAATTTCAGTTCCAGGTTTCGACCATTGCGCAGGGCTTCCACGCGGCGCACTACTTCAGGAAATACCCGGGCCGCTTCATCTCCATGCACGCCCAGGGATGGGACGCCAAAACGCGGAAGATCGTACCCATTGGACAGGGCACGCTCAACTGGAAGGATATTTTTGAAGCGGCCAAAGTGGGCGGCATCAAGAATTACTACGTCGAGATGGATCTGCCCATGATGAAGGCCAGCGTTCCTTACCTTCGCAAGCTGAAGGTGTGACCGGCGCGGCCGCGCCTTTTACCGGCCGCACACGTGGCGCGGCGCGACTGCCCGGGCATCTTCACCGATTATTCTGGCGGTGTACGAAGGAGTGGCCCGTCCTGCTCATGTTTGCGAGAACGGCGCAGAGAGATTCCGGAACGTGGCAGAGGCGCCAGTCGCCGAATGGAAGGACGGCCTGCCACGTGACAGAGAATCAATGAGAGTTTTGCACTGCTTGCCTGATTAGATTCAACCTTGAACTTCATACGCTATTAGCGTACCATTCTGTTTGTGCCCCTATGGGGGCGTATTGCTGCCAATGGAATTTCTTGAAGCGCCGGCTTTCACCCGGCACCTTCACGGATACCTTGACGATGAGAGTTACAGGGAACTTCAGGGCCGCCTGGCGGCAAGTCCGCGCGCAGGCGACGTGATGCCGCGGACGGGCGGGTTCCGCAAAATTCGTTGGGCTGGCCCGCGCCGGGGCAAAGGCCGAAGGGGCGGCCTGCGAATTATCTATTTCTATTTTGAATCCGAGCAGCAAATCTGGCTGATGACGCTTTATGGGAAAGATGAAGCCGCCGATTTGACCCCGAAAGAGAAAAAGGTGCTGAAGGCCGCCCTGGATAGTGAAGTCAAGGCGCGCACCCAAAAGCGCTTGGCGCATCGGGAGCCCAGGAGGTAAGCGTAATGGCAAAGCGAAGCATTTTTAATGAACTCATGGAAGGCGTGGCGGCGATGAAAGGCCAGCGCGAGGGCAAAATCACGCTCCGCACATTCAAGGTTGAGCCCAAGCCGCTGCCCAAAGTGGATTCCAAGCTTATCAAAGATACTCGGAAGAGGCTGCACTGCTCGCGCGCAGTGTTTGCAAGAAAGCTGCGGATCAACGAAAGAACATTGGAGAAATGGGAGCAAGGCCGTGCGCGTCCCAACCCGCAGGCCGCCGCGTTGGTGCTCCTGGTTCGCCGCTTTCCGGACACGCTCGAAAGACTTGAACAACTGGCAGCGGGATGATGCAGCGACCCCAGTGGGAAGTTTCAAGACGATACCTTCTTCCGGAAGCTTGCGAGGCTGAAGTCCAACTTTGGCATCGGCTGGGAATGAATCAATCAGAGGAGAAAATCCCATGAATCAATTGACGAGAAGGGAGTTCATGGCGGTGTCGGCGGCGTCTGTGATGGTTACGCAGGCAGGAATGTCGGCGGCGCAACGTTCGGAGCAGGGAAAACCCTGGTACGCCACCATGCGGCGGTGTGGCCAGTTGAACCTGAACGAACGCGATCCGCTGACGCTCGACGTCAATGCCTGGATGGATTACTGGGCGTCGCTCAAGGTGAACGCCATCCTGATCAACGGCGGCGGGATTGTCGCTTTTTATCCGACGAAGGTCCCCTATCAGCATCGCAGTGAGTTCCTGGGCACACGCGATCTTTTTGGCGAGCTGGCCGCCGCGGCTCGAAAGCGTAGCATCAGAATTGTCGCGCGGATGGATTGCAACTACGCCTACCAGGAAGCGCTGGACGCCCATCCCGAATGGTTTGAAAGGAATCGTGACGGTTCTCCCCGGCCTCAGGAGGAGTGTCCCTGGCTTTTCAAGACCTGCATGTTCAGCACGTACTTTACAGAGCAGATGCCTGCCATTTACCGCGAGATGAACGCGCGCTACAGCCCCGACGGCTATTTCACCAACGGATGGCCAAGCACCGGCTCGCTGGAAGTGTGCTACTGCCCCGCCTGCCAGAAGATCTACCACGAAAAAACCGGCGGAGTGCCGCCGGAAACAACCGACGCGCAAAGCCCGGTCTACAGGAAGTACTACGAAGTTTACATGGACCGGGTCGCGGAAGTCTGGAAGCTATGGAACCGCGTGGCGCAAGAGAAGAATCCTGATTCGGTTTATGTCGGCAACCTGGGCGGCGGGATTCGGACCGTCAAAGACGTTAAAAAGCTGGGCGAGGTGGCGGCGTGGTTCAATGCTGATCACCAGGGACGTTCGACAGAAGCGCCCATCTGGGAATGCTCGCAACAGGGACGCGTGGCGCAGTCCGTGATGGACGGCCGCACCATCACCAACGTTATCGGATCGTACAGCACCAGCGATCCCGAGTGGCGGCACGCCAGCAAGCCTGCGGCGGAGGCGACGCTTTGGATGGCCCAGGTGACAGCCAGCGGAATGGTCCCGTGGTATCACCGGCTGGGAGGAACTGTGCTGGACGCCCGTTGGAAGAAAACCGGGCGCGTGTTCTATGATTGGCTGGCGGCGAACGAAGCCGACTTCCGCAACCAGCGATCGATGGCCAACATTGCGGTGCTTTATCCTCAGAGCACCATTGCTTTCTACCAGACAAACGGAACGCACGAGCGGCGGCTGAACGGCGAGCGCATTGATTCCACCGATTATCTGCAGGGCCTTTACTACGCGCTGCTGGAAGGGCGGTTCCTGTTTGATTTTATCCACCAGGAAAATCTGACGCCGGAAGCGCTGAAGCCCTACAAAGCTCTCCTGGTTCCCAACGCCGCCTATTTGAGAGACAGCGAGTGCGATGCCATCCGGCGGTATGTGGCTTCAGGCGGTTCGCTGCTGGCCACCTTTGAAACGTCGCTCTACAACGAATGGGGAGTGCGGCGTGAAGACTTCGGGTTGTCGGACGTGTTCGGAGTCCACGTGGCAGGTGACTTGGTGGGGCCTGTCCAAAACAGTTACATGCACATGGACCGCCCGCATCCCATCGTGGATGTCTTCAAAGATACGGAGATTCTTCCCGGCACCGAATTTCGGGTTCCCGTGACTCACCTGAAAGCTGAATCAACTTTCCTCAGCCTGATTCCGCACTATCCCTCGTATCCGCCGGAGATGGTTTATCCGCGCATTCCCAAAACGCAGGAACCGGCGGCTGTGTTCCACCCGGGGTCAGGAGGTTCCGGCAGCGTTGTCTATTTCCCCGGCGACGTTGCCCGCACAGGCTGGAAATCCGGCAACCCGGACCTGAATCGTCTTCTCGCGAGTTCCATCAACTGGCTGATGAAAGGCCAGCCTCGCCCCGCGACCGTTGACGGAGCAGGGCTGCTGGAACTCTTTGCGTGGGAGACGGAGCCGGGATGCGCTCTCCATATCATCAACTACACAAATCCCAACACCATGCGTTCCTTTATTCGGCGGTTCTA
>JAJYJL010000083.1 GCA_021789565.1 Acidobacteriota bacterium | reverse complement strand
CCACGCGCCGGGCTCTCCTCCGGGACGCTGGCCGATGCCCTGCTTCGTTTATGGGCACGGCAGCGTTTGGTATTTTAAGCCTTCAAATATTCGTCTAGTTTCCCCGCATCCATTTCCTGTAAACTTTCCCTGAGGTAAGCGATGTCGCCGGCGGCCTGGAACCAAATTCACGCCAGCACATCCAATCAAGCAGAGTTTCCATGCTGGGGGAGTAAAATGTCTCTTCGACCCGTTAAACGGCTGATCAAATCCAAGCCGACGCTGGAAGGGGCGGGTGTGCATCTTCGCCGGGCGTTCGGTTTTGGCAACACGACAGACTTTGACCCGTTTCTTCTCCTCGACGACTTCCGCAATGAGCGCCCGGAAGACTACCTCGCCGGTTTCCCGTGGCATCCGCACCGCGGCATTGAGACCATCACCTACGTTCTGGCGGGCGACGTGGCGCACGGCGACAGCCTGGGCCACAGCGGCACCATCGGCGCGGGTGACGTGCAGTGGATGACGGCCGGCAGTGGCATCATTCACCAGGAAATGCCCAAGGGCGATTCTTCCGGGCGCATGCACGGATTCCAGCTCTGGGGCAATCTGCCCTCTTCGCTCAAGATGACGGCGCCGCGCTACCAGGAAGTGAAGGCGGCCGAAATCCCCGAAGTTACCGACGATGACGGGACGCTGGTCCGCGTGGTCTGCGGCGATTTCTGGGGCAAGAAGGGTCCCGTGGATGGCGTCGCGGCCGACCCCATCTACATTGATGTAACCGTCCCACCCGGCAAACAGAAGACCCTGCCTATTGAAACTACCCGCCACGCCTTTGCCTACGTTTTTGACGGCGCCGGAAAGTTCTGCAACGCCTCAGGCCCGCTGGAAGTGCCCACCGAATCCGTCGGCTGGGCGGACACAACTCCGCCCACAGAGGCGGACAACCGATCGCTCGTGCTCTTTGACCGCGGCGACGAAGTCACCGTCGAGGCGGGCGAGGAAGGCGTCCGTTTTCTTCTGGTTTCGGGCAAGCCGCTTGAAGAGCCCGTCGCGTGGTACGGACCTATCGTCATGAACACACAGGAAGAGCTCCGCGAGGCGTTCAGCGAGCTCAAACACGGCACCTTCCTCAAGCACAGGCAGGCAGAGTAAGCGTCTTATTTTGTAGCGGCGCGTTTACCGCGCGACGGCCGTTCTTGTATCGATTTGTCTTATCGCCTTCCGGTTCAATATTGGCGATATGAACTTGGCACCCCGCCAGCAGCGTTTCGAGGCAAAATTCGTCCCTCTCCAAGCGCCTCCACAGGGTCCGATACTCCGGAGCCGCCGTGCGATGCATTGACCTCCGCGCGTTGACGGGGTGCTGGGATGCGCTAGAATGAGATATTTACGGCGAGCACATGGACACCACTACGCGACCCAGGGTTTCGGTTGTCAAATACCTGAACACCGTCCCGTTGATCTGGGGAATGCTGAAGGGCGATCAGCAGGGAAAGTACGACCTCGACTTCACCACACCTGCAAAGTGCGCCGATGACCTGGGCCGGCGCGAGGCGGCGGTGGGCATCGTGCCGTCCATCGAGTACCAGCGCATGGACCGGTTGCGCGTCCTGCCCGGATGTTCCATCGCCTCAAAAGGAACCGTCAAGAGCGTTCTGCTGCTCAGCAAAGTGCCCATCGAACAGGTGGAGACCGTCGCGCTCGATAATTCCTCGCGAACCTCGGCGGCGCTGGTTCGGGTGCTGTTGCAGAAGTTTTATTCGCGGCCTGTCAGCGCGGCCCCGGCCGACCCGGAACCGGAGAGGATGCTGCAGCATGCCGATGCGGCGCTTCTGATTGGCGATCCCGCACTCACGTTTGATGCCGGCGGGTTAAGGGTGTATGATCTGGCCGCTGAGTGGAAAAGGTTTACGGGACTGCCTTTTGTTTTTGCGGTCTGGGCGGGGCATGAAGACGCCGGTCTCGGCCGTTTCTGCGTGGATTTTGAAGCCTCCAGAGATTACGGTCTCGCGCACGTCGACGACATCGCCCGTGAGTATGCACCCAGGCTGGGGCTGGCGCCGGAAGCGGTGAAGGTTTACCTGAAAGAGAATATCGATTATTCTTTGGATGAGGAAAACCGCAAGGGACTGGAGCTTTTT
The DNA here is from genome assembly GCA_021789565.1 of Acidobacteriota bacterium. The sequence continues at coordinate 10,691 of JAJYJL010000083.1, read as the reverse complement.
TACCGCCTTGCGCATGAAATCGGACTGATCCCGGCGGCCAGAGAAATTCAATTCGCTTAGGATGCGGAGGCCTGATTTCCGGCAGACGCCTCCGTCGAAGGTTTTTATCATCGAGTTGTGAAGAATGGGATTAACCGCGGCACAAGCTCTCGAAAGGTTGCGCTCCGACGATCTGATTGGCGTGGGCATGGAGGCCGACTCTCTGCGCCGGCAGCTCCATCCTGGAAACATCGTCTCTTACCAGATTGACCGCAACATCAATTACACCAACATCTGCACCGAGTACTGCTCCTTCTGCGCGTTTTACCGGCCCGTGGGCTCACCGGAAGGATACGTGCTGCCTCTCGAAACCATATACCAGAAGATCGAAGAAACGCTGGCGCTGGGCGGCACCGGGGTCCTGATGCAGGGTGGCCTGCATCCCGACCTGAAGATGGATTATTACGAGAACCTTCTTTCCAGCATCAAACACCGTTATCCCCAAATCCACCTGCACTGCCTTTCGGCGCCGGAAGTCCTGAACATCGCGGAGATCTGCGGGCTGACCGTTCGCGACACGCTGATGCGCCTGATGGACGCGGGTCTCGATTCCATTCCCGGAGCGGGCGCCGAAATTCTGGACGACGAGGTTCGAAAACGGATTGCGCGCCTGAAGTGCAGCACCGAAGAATGGCTTTCCGTGCACCGCGAGGCGCATAAACTGGGCATGCGGACCACCGCCACCATGATGTTCGGCTGCGGAGAGACCTTGGAGCACCGCATCGCTCACCTGGAACGTGTTCGCCGTTTGCAGGAAGAAACCGGCGGCTTCACCGCCTTCATTCCCTGGTTTTTCCAGCGCGAGAACACCTCGCTGGGGCGGTTTGTCAAGGAAGAAGTCACGGCTGTTGAATATCTCAAGACGCTTGCCGTCAGCCGCCTTTACCTGGATAACATTCAGAACGTCCAGGCGTCCTGGCTGACCCCGGGACATAAGGTCGGCCAGATCGCACTTCGCTTCGGGGGCAATGACGTCGGCAGCATTCTGATTGAAGAGAATGTGGTCTCCGCCGCGGGCTGCGGGCGCACCTCTTCAGAAGAAAAGCTTCGCTGGATGATTCGTGACGCCGGCTTTCGCCCCATCAAACGCGACACGCTTTATCGCAATTACTACCTCAATTGATCTCGGGAATCGCTCTTGGACCAGCTTGACATCTTGATGCCTCGCTTATAACATCATGATGTGCGAACAACCCTGACGCTCGACGAGGATGTTGCCGAGAAGCTCAAGGCCGAGGCACGGCGTGCTGGAAAGCCAGTCAAGCAAGTTGTGAACGAGGCGCTGCGCCGGGGCTTGGCGCTGCGGCGAGAGACGCGCTCCATCAAGCCTTTCAGAGTGCGCGCCAAGGATATGGGCGTCTATCCCGGTGCCAATTACGACAACATAGGTGTCCTCCTGGAGCAGGTGGAAGGGCCGCGGCATCGGTGATACTCGTTGACGCCAACTTGCTGCTGTATGCTTACAACCGGTCGGCCGCTTCGCATGCTGAGGCCCGGCGCTGGCTGGAGGATGTCTTCTCGAAACCCGCGCCTGTTTGCTTTGCGTGGGCGGTTATTCTCGCTTTTCTGCGAATTACCACTCATCCCCGCGCCTTTCCGCGCCCTCTCACCGCGGACGAGGCCTTAGGAATTGTTGGCGAATGGCTGGAGCGGCCAAACACGTCAATTCTTGAACCCACATCGCGGCATTGGGAGATTCTCCAAAGTCTGGTCTCACAAGCGCAGGCGACAGGCCCGCTGGTCATGGATGCGCATTTGGCTTCGCTGGCCATCGAGCACGGCGCCACTCTCTGTACGACGGATCGTGATTTCGCGCGTTTCCCAGGGCTTAAGACGATGAATCCGCTTCGGCCGGACCGGTCCTGAGACGCGACCTGCGCCAAGAGCAAACCTATGACCGAGCTTCGATGGAATCCGACGCTGCGCGAATGGGTCTCAACCGCATCGCATCGCCAGAACAGACCCCAGATGCCACGGGACTGGTGCCCTTTCTGTCCCGGGTCCGGACGTGTGCCCGACGACTACGACGTCTATATCTATCCCAACGATTTCGCCGCCTTCACCATTCCCGCTCAGCCGCCGGCCATCGAAGGAGACGATTTCTATCCTGTCAGGCCCTCGTACGGCAAGTGCGATGTGGTGCTCTACCACCCGGACCACAACACCTCCATCCCCCAGATTCCCGTGGAGCACCTCACGCTCCTGGTGAAAACCTGGCGCCAACGCTTTGAGGAACTCAAGGCGACGCCGGGCATCCGCTACGTGCTGATTTTTGAGAACAAGGGAGAAGTGATCGGGGTCACCATGCCGCATCCCCATGGCCAGATCTATTCTCTCCCGCTCGTTCCGCCCATCATCAAGAAGGAGATGGCCTCGGCGCGAGCCTACCACCGCCGTCATCGCCGGTGTCTTTTCTGCGATGTCCTCCAGAAGGAGCGCAAAGCCAAACTGCGAATTGTGGCGGAAAACCACGCGTTCACGGCGTTTATTCCGTTCTATGCGCGCTGGCCCTACGAGGTGCACATCTATCCGCGACGCCACCTGGGGGCGCTCGATGAGTTCAAGCCGTCGGAAGAAAAGGGGCTGGCGGAGATGCTCAAGTGGGTGACGCTGAAATACGACAATCTTTTCCAGATGTCATTTCCCTACATGATGCTGCTGCACCAGGCGCCTGCGCGAGGCCGGCGTCCTGATTATCATTTTCACATCGAGTTTTATCCGCCGCATCGCAGCAAGGAAAAACTGAAGTACCTGGCCAGCGTCGAAACCGGTGCGGGAACGTTTCTGAATGATTCGCTGGCAGAGGAAAAGGCCGCCGAACTGCGCGGCGTTGCGCCCAGGACGCTCCACGAAATTGGCTGATGGCATGGGGCCCGGGAAACACAGCATGATAAACGAAGCCTTTCAAAAGATCTACGGTTCGTCGCCGGACGTTACCGTCCGCGCCCCCGGGCGTGTGAACCTGATCGGCGAACACACAGACTACAACGACGGCTTTGTGCTTCCCGCCGCCATTGACCGGGTAATTGAATTCGGCGCTCGCCGCCGCAAAGACTTTGTTGTGCGCGCTTACTCGATCGATTTCCAGGAGCAGGCCGAGTTCAGCCTGGAGGCGATTGAAAAAGACAGCGAACATCCCTGGAGCAACTACCTGCGGGGCGTGCTCAAATTCCTGCAGGAGGACGGGCACAGACTCACCGGCTTTGACCTGGCGTTTGGCGGCAACGTGCCGCGGGAAGCCGGGCTCAGCTCGTCAGCGGCGGTTGAGGTGGGCGCGGTGGCGCTCGCGATGAAGCTGTTCGACATTGAGCTGGGGCCTCTTGAGGTCGTTCGCCTTGCCCGGCGCGCGGAGAATGACTTTGTCAACGTCCCTTGCGGAATCATGGACCAGTTCGCCTGCGCTCTGGGCAAACGCGATCACGCTCTGTTCCTCGACTGCCGCAATCTTTCTTACCGCTACGTTCCCCTGTCAGGGCGCGTCAAGATCGTGGTGTGCTATTCGGGAGTCCGGCGGGCGCTGGCCGCATCGGAATACAAAGTCCGGCTGCAACAATGCCGCCAGGCCGTGGCGCAGTTGGGAACCACGGGGCTGGCGGTCAAATCTCTTCGCGAGATTGACCTCACGGACCTGGAAGTCGCAAGCCACAGCCTGAGTGAAACTATGTTGAAGCGCGCCCGGCACGTGGTGAGTGAAAACGAGCGTGTGCTCAAGGCCGTCAAGGACCTGGAAAACGGAGACCTTGAAAGCTTCGGAAGGTTGATGATCGCTTCGCACGAAAGCCTGCGGGATGATTACGAAGTCAGTTGCAGGGAACTCGACGTTCTGGTGGAGTTGGCCCTCAGGCAGCCCGGCGTTTTGGGAGCACGGATGACCGGGGCGGGCTTCGGAGGCTGCACGGTCAACCTGGTCCTCGCCGGCGCGGCCGAAAAGTTTGCGGAAGCAGTCCAGGAAGGATACAGCAAAGCCACGGGACTCAACGCGGAAGTTTACGTTTGCGAAGCTTCGGACGGAGCACTGGCCGGCAACTGAACGGCCATGGAATCCGTCAAGGCGGCGATCTTGCTCCCGGGTGCCGTGGCGCCGTGTGTGTCAGGCGTTTTCCCGCCGGAGGACGGTTTCTTCGGGCCCTTCAGCAGCATCATCAGGGCGCTGAGCAGAAAAAAGACCAGAAGGATAACCAGCAGAGTGCGGGCAACCCGGCCGCCTTCACCTTCGATAAAAGGGCAGGGCGCGTTCGGTGTTCTTCTCCGCGCCAGGTACCAGGGGAAAATAATCATCCACAATAAAAGCGATCCGAGACTCCAGCGGATGGGTGTGGGAATATTCTTTTCGCGGGCGTCGCGATAAACCCATACTGACGAAAGCGCCACAAGGCTGAACAGCACTACCTGGCTCATTACAGGCCCCAGGAGGGTCTCAGCGATAGCCGCAGCCAAAAGCCAGATCCCCAATACTGCGAAAAAAATCCCCCATGAAAATCGCGCGTGCTCTTTGGCCGGCTGAGGAACAACCTGCTCGGGAAGGATTAGGTTAACGTCCGGACGAATGATCTCACTGGGGTTAACTTCCTGCTTGCAGGAAGGGCATACGCGGCACGAGGCAGCAAGCAACTGGCCGCAGTTAGGGCAGGCAAAAGGTTCATCCGGGAAGGTGGCTGTCGGCTGCAAGCCGAATTCCTCGGGTAAATCAGCCATTGGCAATTCTTTCCTCTCCCGGTTTGTCCGTGCTTTTGTTCATGGCGCCGAGTTCCAACCCTGGTGCTCTTCCCAGTCTAACACCTGGCGGTAGACAATTTTGCGGGAAAGCCGGTTGAAGTCGCGGATCCGTCCTTCGGCGCGGTTGCCGCCCTGTGACTGATAATACCAGCCCGCTTCCTGGTGCAGGGCCATCACCTCGCCGGAGACAAACAGAACATGTTGCGAATAATGGTAGGGAGTCGACGGGATTGTCTTCGGATTATAGACTCTGTCCACATAGAGCTTGATACTTTTCGGATCCAGTTCCTTTGCGCTCACCATCTCCTGCAGGGCTTTCACCACAAAATAGTTGTTCACAACATGGTCAATGTGCCCTTCGGCCGGAGGATGCGCCGTGACCACCACTTCCGGATGGAACGCCTTCAACAGTCTTTTCACTGCTGCCACAACCGACCGGCGCGCATAAGGCAGGTTGGGCTGGAAAACGTTCGGATAGGGCGTGTGGTCGGAAGCCAGCAGGACTGAAAGATAGGGATGGGCGGGATCGGGATGGTGATACCAGATTTCGCCCGAACCACCGTCCGGCAATCCCAGGAAAAAAATATCGTCTTTCGGGACGCCCAGGTGCCCCAGAACCGCGCGCGTCTCATCCATGCGCAACATGCCAAAGTTCATAGCCTCGGCAGGACTGCAGGAGTGCTGGTAATAACGATCGCACGACCCGGCATCGCCTCCGGTAAAGTAGACAAAGTGGATCGGGATGTGGTTCTCAACGGCCGCCCGGGTGAGTCCGGCCCAGCCGCCTTCGTCATCCTCGTGCGCGCAGAAAATCAGAATCGACCTGGGCAGGGGATTCACACCCAACTCAAGATCGTTTTCCGCCACAGCGTTTCCCGTGGAATCTGTGAGAACCACTTCAGCCCGGTAAAGCCCCGCCCGGCCGGCAGGAAGCTTAAAGGTTATCGACTGCTTCTGTGGAGCTGAATCCGGCTCCAAGTCCATTGGGCCGGCAACAACTCTCTTTTCGATGGGTTTCCCATCCGGGTCCAGCAGGGATGCGGTGGCGGTAATCTGCTCCCAGGCTGTTTTCCCGGGATTCCCGATGGAGAAATGAATGGCCGCATCCTGCCCGGGCATATACATCGTGTGGCTGGTGTCAAACTGGATGGCGCCGGCGTTTAGCCCCGGAGGATAGAAGTGCCGGTAGTCTTTGGTATCAACCTCGCTCAGCTCGGGATAAATATACTGCAGGGGATAAGGCTTGGGCGCGGTGACGCCGGGAGGCTGGATCAGGACCAGATGGCTGAAGCCGATGTCCAGAACGTTCTTCCGGTCGTGGTCCCACACCACCACTCCGTACTGATGGATCGCCGGCTTGTTAACCTTGCCGGCAACGGCCACGTCCTTCACGTGAATTTCCTGTTCCGCGCCTGCGGCCAGCGTCAGGTCTTTTTTCAGCGCCACGACACTTGCGGCGGCCTGTTGGGCGGGCCCGGCAATCCAGGGCCAATAGCGGTTTGAGAACTCAACCCGAAGGCCATTCAGTGGCTGGTCCGTCAGGTTTTTAATCGTGATGTCGCAGGCGACCTGATCGCCCGTCACATAGAAAGTCTTGTCCAGGCTGATGCGTTCAATCTCCACCAGCTTGCGGTAAACGGCGAATGAACCGGCCTGAGGCGCCCTGATAAAGGTGACTCCGGAGATTCGGTCATAGCCCAGCAGATCGATCACATAACGCCCTGTCCGCGCGTCTGCCGGAATCTTCCAAAGCAGAGAATAGGAACCTGCCGCCGGATCGCCGGGGATGGTCCAGACCTGTGAAGGTGAAGTCGTATACACCGCGTTGCTCTCACTGTCGTAGCGCACCGTGGCCGAAAAAACCATATTGCCGCGCACCGAAGCTCCCGGAGCCGTGGCAAGCCGCATCAGCACTTCCGACCCGGCATTGTAACTGGTCCGATTGGTGACCGCGACGACGCTGCTCTGCGCCTGGACCAGCACGGGCAGCAGCAAGATTCCAGCGACGACCGCAAGTTTCGTCCAGATGGACTTTGGCATGTGCTTCCGCAACACAACCTCCTCCGCTCCCGGGCAGTCGGAAGGCGGCTCACGCGCGTTCAGTGGAATCAGGTCTGTCGCGCCTGTACGCAAGATCACTAATTTATCACGAAGAAGGAAACGGCGCGCAGACGCCTCCCCCAAAGGGAGCAAACACAGGATGGAACCGCAGCCTGGCCGCCGCCGCACGGCCGGCCGCTGGAGCAAACCCGCTGCTAAGCTTCCGCGCCGGATTTCAGTTCCGTTTGAGGAATCAACTCGGGCAAAGCGCCTGCTTTGGCGAGAACGAGGTAAATCACAAAGCCCACGATGAAAGAGAAAAGGACGGCAGGCCGGTCAATCCTGACCCAGCTTGCGGGAACGCCCGGAATCTTGTCGAGGATTCCGACCACAAACCCAACCGCCCAGGCGACGTACCCGGCCCAGTTGATCCCCTTGCGAGGTCCCGACCATTTTTTCCCGGCCAGGAGGTAATCAGCCGCCATGGCGCCGCAGATCGGTCCGAAGGAAGCACCCACAATCGAGAAGAAGCCAATCAGGTTTTGCGCCACGCCGGTGATAGCCAGAATCACCCCAATCGTCACGCCTACCAAGGTGGAAACGGCGCGCGGGATCTTTGGCAACATGGTTCCAAAGCTGTTGCCGGCGATAAAAGTGCAGAAAGTCGTGGGCACCATGGAAGCCGCGGCAAACAGGAAGAACATGACCGGGGCCAGAGCGCCAACGCTCTTGATGGTTCCGGCAAACGTGAAGTCTGAAGCGTTGCCCAGAGTGCCCAGATGGCCGGCCACCGCAAGCACCGGCAACCCGCCTGCCACAAGGATCGCCAGCGCGATGCCCGTCAGCCCGCCCCAGACCACATCACCCCGGTTCCGGTTGTTCAGCCCAAAATCAGCGCCGGCGGCGCCGGCAGACGCAAAGAATCCGATGACGATGGCGAGCATGGTCAGAAAACCACCCCAGGCGTCGTTCTGCGGAGGGCGATAGCTGGCCAATCCTCCTTTGTTGGCCCAGAAGACGATAATAATCATCACCAGCGGCACCCAGTTCAGAAACTGGGCGATGCGCGCCATGTAAGATATTCCTTTGATGGCCACCCAGGCCAGCCCATAGGCCCACACCAGCGCAATGGCGATAAACAGCCCTTTCGACTGGCTGCCGAGCCCTTCCATGATGTAGTCCACGGCAAAATAAGTCGCCACCGCGAACCATCCGATCTGGAGACAACCCATCAGCAGGCCGGGCATCAGGTAGCCGCCTTTCACGCCGAATGTGGAGGTTCCAACAATGTAAAGCGGACGTCCGGTCTGCATGCCCAGCATGGCCGGAGCATAATAAAAGAGGGCAAAACAGATCAGTCCGGCCACGAACAGTCCCAGGAGGCAGACGGCAGGACTGGCCTGGCTCAAGGTCGGCGCTGAAAGGCCCAGGTAGAAAGCAACCCACAGGAAAATCCCCGCATATGAAGGGAACGTGCTCTTGTACCAGGGCACCCGTTTATCCAGAGGATTGGGAACGGACGATCCAACGTAATTAGGTAGTTCGGCGGCCATTTTTCCCCCTTGAATACGCGCCATAGAGTCTGGTCGGGGTCAAAGAATAGTCTGTGCCGGGGCTTTATGCAAGTTGAAAAGCAAAAATCAGAGGACGGGTTCAGGGCCTGGCACGCGCCACCAAATCGCCTGACGGAAGCCCGCAGAATCGTGTCTGGCTATGTCTCTTCGCCTTTGGCAAACAACTCGTAGCCGGGGTTGGGCGGAAACATCTCCGCCATCAGAACCATGCGCTGGCGAAGGACAGGAACGGGCAGGTGTTCAGGGCCCAGCCGGATCTGGACATCGTGCCAGAGTCCGTGGATATATTCCGCGCAAGTGCTGGTGAAGGAGACGTCACGATACTTCAGGAACTGCGGGCCTGTTTGCGACCAGCGGTTGCGACGGCGCAGCGGCTGCTTGGCCTCGTAGGCTTCCTCATCGATTTCGCCCTCGAACCCCTGGCCCAGCTCTTCCTGCAACATCGAGGTGTAGCGCGCCACTTCTTCGGGTGCGAGGCGCACGCGAAGAAGCTCGGCGACGCTGGCCAGAAATTCCCACCCCGTGTCATGAGGGTCCAGGTCGCGGCAGGCAAGGGCCAGGTCGATTCGGTCCCTGTTTTCCAGCCAGACCGCGGAATGCTTTTCGCCCTCCGGATTGGAAAAGGCAACCATGTCGCCCGATGGAAAGCACGCCACAAAAGGGACCAGAAGAATTCTCAGCTTACCGACGCGCCGGGCAATCGCCAGGGGGATGGCCCGCGCGGGTTCGCGAACCATGGTGCGTTCTTCGGAGGGGCTCAGTGCAACCGCCGAGTGCAATTCCCAATCATGCGCAAGCCGGGAGAGCGGCACAAACGTCTGCTGCACATATTCGCGCACCAGAATGCTTTTCTTCACAGAAGCCTGCGAAACGCTCAAGGAACCCTCTCGAACCGGATCTTCACCCTATTGTGGAGGATAAGCTTGCCCGGTGTCCAGCACTCCACCTGGAACGGCAAGCGGCAATCCGGCTGCGCGCCCCTGCCAGAAAAGAGTTGCGCTGGGCATGGAGCCGGGGCAAAATGAAGATGTAAGGATTTGAGTAGCCTGAGGCATTCCCAAGCAGCAGAATGTTAAGAGGGCTCCGGCAAGAGAACCTCATCAGACTCCTATTTTCGTTGGCGTCGGGCCGCGGGTAACAGCTTTGCAACTAACCCCAGAAAAATTCCCAGTACTCTCACTTCCCGACGACAAGTTCCACGACCATTGTGGCGTGTTTGCTGTCTATGGCCATCCTGAAGCCGCCAAGCTCACCTATCTGGGCCTCTACGCGCTTCAGCATCGCGGGCAGGAAAGCGCCGGCATGGTTGTAACCGACGGCGACCGGCTGATAGGCCGCAAGAATATGGGGCACGTGGCGGAGGTCTTCAGCGAGAAAGTTCTGCAGGAACTGCCCGGACATGCCGCCATTGGCCACACGCGTTATTCGACGGCCGGCGATACCAACCTGAAGAACGCACAACCGCTCAGCGTCAGTTGCCAGAAGGGCCAGGTGGCCCTGGCCCACAACGGGAACCTCGTGAACGCCTCCAGCATCCGGCGCGAACTGGAAGCCCGCGGCGACATCTTCCAGACCACCAGCGACACGGAAGTGATCCTTCATTATTTCGCCCGTTCCCGGCACAGCGGCATTCCGGAATCCATTGCCGAGGCCCTGGATCGTGTTTCCGGCGCCTATTCGCTGGTGATGCTTTTCAAAGACAGCGTTTACGCCATTCGCGATCCGCGGGGATTCCGACCGCTCAGCCTGGGGCAATTGAACGGCGCTTACGTCGTGGCCTCCGAGACCTGCGCGTTTGACATCCTCAGCGCCACCTACCTGCGTGAAGTCGAGCCGGGTGAAATGGTGATTCTGGATAAGCGCGGCGTGACGTCCCTGCGCTTTTCACCGCCGGCCAAGGCGGCAAAATGCATCTTTGAGCACGTCTATTTTTCACGCCCCGACAGCATCGTATTTGGCCGCTCTGTGCAAAGGAGCCGCGAAATGCTGGGCCGGCGCCTCGCCCAGGAACATCCGGCAGAGGCGGATATCGTGGTCCCGGTACCCGATTCCGGAGTCGCCGCGGCCCTCGGGTATGCGGAAGAATCAGGCATTCCGCTGAAGTTCGGGCTTATCCGCAACCACTACATTGGCCGCACGTTTATTGAGCCCGCACAGGCCATCCGCGATTTCGGAGTCAAGCTCAAGCTCAATCCTGTGCGCAGCCTGCTGGAGGGCAAACGCGTCGTGCTGGTGGATGATTCCATCATCCGCGGCACCACCAGCCGGAAAATTGTGCGGCTGGTCCGCGAGGCCGGAGCGCGCGAGGTCCATTTCCGCATC
>JAJYJL010000082.1 GCA_021789565.1 Acidobacteriota bacterium | reverse complement strand
CCACCTTCACCAGCCACAGCCCGCTCGCGGGCGCGGTGGGGCCGGCCCTGGCGCGATCGCGCGCTTCAAGAATTCCGTGGATGTCTTCGGGCGAAAGCTTTCCGCTGCCCACCTCCAGCAGTGTCCCCACGATGTTGCGCACCATGTGGTGCAGAAATCCCGAACCGCGAATTTCGTACACCATCATCTGCAACTCTTTCCGCACCGTGAGTCGAGAGTGGAAAACACGCCGCACGTTCGGGTCTTTCCGCGGGGCTTTTTCCTTCCGTGAAGTGTCGCCGCCGGCAAATGAAGTGAAATCGTGTTCGCCTTCCAGCAACCGCGCCGCGCGCGCCATCCGGCGAACGTCAAGCGGATAAGGATGGTGATAAACGTAGCGCGCGAGAAACGGCGGGCAGATCGCGGACTGCAGAATGCGGTAGCGGTAGGTTTTGGCCTTCGCGCTGTACCGTGCGTGGAACGTGGCGGGAACATCCTCCGCCTCGCGGACTCGGACCGCAACGGGCAGAACGTCGTTGAGGGCTTTCACCAGGCTCGCGCACGGGATGGGACATTCCGTCCTGAAATTCGCCACCTGCCCCGCCGCATGGACCCCGGCGTCCGTGCGTCCGGAGCCGTAAAGCGTGACGGGCTGGCCGGTGATTTTTGCAATCCGCGCTTCCAGCTCTTCCTGAATGCTCGGCGCCTGCGGCTGGCGCTGCCAGCCGTGAAAATCTGTCCCGTCATAGGCAAGAACCAGCCGTATATTTCTCATGCCCACTCAGAGTATGGCCGCTTCCCTTCCCGGCGCAACCGCCAAACTCAAAAACACCTGGCAATGCGCCGTCTCAGCCGGACGGGTAAGTTCTGATCCTTTGCTACAAGTCTACTTTTTCCGTATCGGAGAAAGGCCGGATCGCTATGAAAATAAATGCATTAAAAAAATAGCGAAAAATCTTTCATTATTTACTTGACAGTAAATTACGGAATATATTACTAATAGGTAAACAGGGTCGAGGTTTGGACCCACCGGGGGAGGAAAAAGCGGTGAAGTTAACAGCCCAAGAGCATAACCAATATACCACAACTCCGCCGGTTAAGAATACGGTTTGACCGAAGTTTGACAGTTTACAGGTGGTTTGGTTCGGTCGCGAAATCGGCCAGACCAGCGAGGCCCCCCTCCCGCGGCGGACGGGACAATGTTCCGTCCGCTGCACCTCGTTCCCACGGCAGTCACTTGGTCTATTCCACGATGCCCGCAACTCAACGCCCTCACGCATCCACTGCGCGATGGTTGTACCCCGTCCGGCCGATCATTGGTCCCTTCCGAACGCCCTGGCAGTGAAAAAGGACCCCGTCGCCCGGGACCGGCTCTTTCAGTTCCCCAAGCCAACAGGGAGGCTTCCCCTTGCCAATCTAGGGGAGCGTTAAGGTCTTCTTTCAGCGCGCGGGCAGAGTGCATCCGCCTGATGGCGTGGGTGGCCGGGGGAGGCGCTGATTCGAGGGCCTCACCCGGCGCCGGACAGGACCGCTTCCAGATCCGTGGAACCGGCTGGCGGGCGTTTGGGTCCATTGCCAGGACCGCCCGGCCGATGGTACATTGGGCATCTGACACCAACAAGGCCCCCTGCGGCTGCGGCAAGCCCGGCTTGCCTGCGGCGAAGGCCGCTGACAATCGCAACTGGAGCAGACAATCACCACTCGACTGCACAAAATCAACCCGACGTTTTTTTCGATCAAACCGGTTTTTTCACCCACCTCCATGAAACTGAACATCTGAAGAGTTCGTATGTAATGGAGTGGACCCTGAAAATCAGAAAATTAATCCTGGAGCGAGAGGTTACGAGATGAGAATGGAAAAAGTGAACTGGGTTGCCGCGCTGGCAGCTCTTGTCATTTCATTTGCGGCGGCAGCTTTGCCCGGCAATCTTTATGCCCAGCAGGCGGGCTCCCGGCAACAGCCGGCCCAGGGCGAATTCAGGTATACCGATGGCCCTTCCATTTTCAAAGCCTATTCTTATCCGTATGTTCCCAGCCCTTCGCTGGCCAACTCGCCCGATTTGAACCAGCTCATCCAGAACAACAAGCTTGAACTCTCACTCGATTCAGCCATAGAGCTGGCGCTCCAGAACAACCTGGACATTGCCGTGGCCCGGTATCAACTTCCACTCGCGAAACTTGATATTCTCAGGACCAAGGCCGGCAGTGCCGCGCGCGGCGTTTCCGGATCTGTTGTTTCGCAGGCCCTGTTCGCGGGCGCCATTGGCGCAGGTGTCAGCGGCGTTTCAGGCGGTGGCGGAACGGGAGGCGGCGGCTTTGCGGGCACCGGCGTGGTCAACACAAGCGCCCTGGGCCCCGGCGATCCGGTAACCGGGGTTAGTTTTGGCTGGAATAACGCTTCAACGCCTCTGAATTTCGCATCGCTCACCGGCGTAAGGATTGAAGGCAGCCACACGGCCGCTTACAGCACTTTCTTCGGAAAGGGCTTCTTCACGGGAACCAGTTTCGTGGCATCGGTGGCCGGCACACGGAATTCCTCCAACTCGATCAGCACGGTATTCAATCCTGCGATACCCACCACCCTGACCGTGGGTTTCAATCAGCACCTGCTCAAGGGATTTGGGCGCCGGGCCAACGCCGTGTTTATACGCATAGCGAACAATGACTTGCACGTTGCAGACAGCGTCTTCCGCCAGCAGGTCATCACCACCATTGCCGCTGTCCTGAACGCTTACTATACGTTGCTGGCAGACCGTGACCAGGTCCGGGTGGCGCAGTCCGCCATTGACTACTCGCAGCGGCTGGTCGATGACGACAGGAAGCAGGTCCAGATCGGCACGCTGGCTCCGCTCGATGTGGTGCAGGCGGAATCGACTCTCGCAACCGATCAGCAAAATCTGATTGTGGCCAAGACCACCTACCTGCAGCAGCAGGAGGTCCTCAAGACTCTGATCTCGAAGCGGGTGTCCCCTAAGCTTAGCGGTGTCGAGATTGAAGCCACCGACTCGCTGCCGGAACCCAAGCCCAATGACATTCCCTCCCTGCAACAGGCCATCTCTGAGGCCATCAAGAACCGTCCGGAGATCCAGCAGGACGAATTGAACCTGCGCAACCAGAACTACACCATCCAGTCCAACCGCAACGGGCTTCTGCCCTCCCTCGATGCCTTTGCCACCTACCAGTCCAACGGCCTTGCGGGCATGCCGTTCTCCACCCTTGCTCCCGCAGGAAGTGGAGGTCTGGGAGATTCTCTGGGCCAGGTTTTTAGCGGCAAATACCCCAGTTATTCTGTCGGACTAAGTCTCCAGATTCCTATTGGCAATCGCGTCCAGCAAGCCAATGCCGCGCAAGCTGTGGTTGAGTTGCATGAAATGCAGACAAACATTCAGCGGCAGAAAAACCAGATTGAGCAGGATGTTCGCAACGCCGAAATCGCCGTTACCCAGGCAAAAGCCCAGATTGACGCGGCACTCAAAGCGAGAGATTATGCCAAGCAAGCTCTGGACGCCGAAATCAAGAAGTTGCACCTGGGCGTCTCCACCACTTTGAATGTCATCCAGTTGCAGCAGCAATTCGTCCTCGCGGAAGGCAATTTAGCCAAGGCGCGCCAGGCCTATGCTGCGGCCCTGGTGCGGTTCAATCAGGCGACCGGCACCACACTCGACGCGCACAACATCGTGCTGACGGATCCCGGCAACGGCGTGTACAGCCGCGAGAAGAACATCCCCGGCTCCCCTGCAAACACGGTCAGCCAGCCTTAAGGGCGGCAAAATACTGAAAATAGGCTGGTTTTTCTATACCTGTGGATAGGGCGCCGGGAAAAGCTCTCGGGGTTCTCCGCGCCGCGCAGAGGTTCATTCCGGACGGCGCCAGCGCCAGCAAAAGCTTTCCGTTATGTGTATTTTAGCTGCCAAAGCCGCCCTGTTGGAATCATTTCCCCTCTACCCCCTCTGCCAAGATGGCCGTTGAGTTCCGAGCCTCCAGGCCACGCCTCCCAAATGTGTATGAATGCCAAGTAATTTTTTAGTAACCATTAGGGCCCACTTAGGTGTACATTATCTGAGGTTTCAAGGGGCTGGTGGAACTTGAAGCTCTGGGTTAGAATACTGCCCTTCGGCGTTCGACGCACCATGGTTGCAACCATGGGGAGACAGGTGGGGAGAAGGGGGAGTTAAGCCGGAGCATTTGTTGAACTGGCGCCAGGACCCTGGGAAATCATGTAGTTTTTGAAGTGAATTGAAGGAGGTCGCAAGATGGTCGACAATGATCCCACCACTGTAGAAGCAGGTTTTGAGCTCCTGCTTGAGGAGATGGAAACAGAAATCGAGTTTATCAATCAATCGGGGGCCAAAGCGTTTGCCGCCCGGAACTATGATGCTGCGCGTGCCGTTCTGGAACGCGCGGACCAGGTGACAGGTCTGAGGGAAAGGCTTGCTGCACTTCGCGCGGAATGGGAGAAAATGGTTCCGGTAATTTCGGCCAACGGCCAAGGCGTCAGGAAAAACGGAAGTCATGATCTCAGCCGGCTGCAGCGGGGAATTCGGACCCGCGAGACCGCTTATTTCAAACCGATCCTCCAGGTCCTGAACCAGATGGGCGGCGTAGGTGACATGGCTGAAGTGCTGGAACGCCTTCCCAAACTGATGAAGGGGACCCTTCGGGACATCGATTTCGAGCCTCTGACAGCCCATTCTGAGGTGCCCCGATGGTGGAATACCGCGCAATGGGCACAAAGCGCCATGGTTCAGGCAGGCTTGCTGAAATCTGATTCTCCACGCGGCGTCTGGGAAATGACGGAAGCCGGGCACAAACTGATCGCTGAGTTTGCCTCGTAGTTGTCTGGGCTGGCACCCGGTCCATTGCCAGCCAGACAGGGAGGGGATACTCGCTCCCACCGCGCGCAGAACCCGCCAGTGGTTCCAGGGCCGTTCCGGCCCCGAATCGGTTGCCGCGAAGAAACTTGCCTCCGGGGAAATTCCAAAATATTTCCTGCCACAGTGTATTTGTGTCTCTTCATGATCTGCGCACCCGCCACAGCCATTTCTTTTTCAACCGCACATCGTGTAGAGTAGGGACTTTTCAGGAGGGTATCATGATGCGCAACCGCCAGGGAATCAATTGCTCGTCCGGGTATTTCTTCGCACTCGCGCTGGCGCTGCCTGTTGCACAGGCTGTTGCCGCGCGCGCCGCTGAGCAGGTAAAAATCACTTCCGGGACGCTCCAGGGCACAACCGTTGCCGGAACAAACGTCCGGGCCTTTCTGGGAATTCCCTTTGCCGCTCCGCCGGTGGGCAAGCTGCGCTGGCAGCCGCCGCAGCCGGTCCATCCCTGGCAAGGCGTCCGCCAGGCCGTGGCGTTTGGCCCGCGCTGCATGCAGCTAAGGGTTTTTTCCGACATGGTCTTTCGCGACAAAGGCCCCAGCGAGGATTGCCTTTATCTCAACGTCTGGACGCCCGCCCCATCCGCCTCCGAGCGGCTACCCGTGATGTTCTGGATTTACGGCGGCGGCTTCGAGGCCGGAGCAACCTCAGAGCCGCGCCAGGAAGGAATGAACCTGGCAAAGAAAGGTGTGGTGGTGGTCAGTTGCAATTACCGCCTGGGAATTTTCGGCTTCTTTGCCCACCCCGCGCTGGCGAAGGAATCGCCCCATCACGCTGCCGGCAACTACGGCCTGATGGACCAGATCGCCGCGCTCCGCTGGGTGCGGGAGAACATCGCAGCTTTCGGCGGCGATCCCGCAAACGTCACCATCTTTGGCGAGTCCGCCGGTTCGTGGTCCGTCAGTCAACTGATGGCTTCGCCGCTTGCCAAAGGGCTCTTCCAGAAAGCTATCGGCGAGAGCGGCGCTTCTTTTGGCGCGGGGCCGCAACTGCATTCCGCGCCGTCGCTGGCGCAAAGCGAAAAGGCCGGTGAAAAGTTTGCCCACTCCATTGGAGCAAATTCGCTGGCCGCCCTGCGCGCCCTTCCCGCCAACAAGCTGCTGCAGGAATCGGCCAAAGGAAATTTCTGGCCGAACGTTGACGGCTACGTTCTTCCCCAGTCCGTGGACAGGATTTTCGCTGAAGGCCGCCAGAGCCATGTGCCGCTGCTGGCCGGCTGGAACAAGGACGAAACCGTCGGCAATCTTTATTCGAAGAAGAATCCGCCCACGGCCGAAAATCTGACCAAGGCTATCCGCAAGCAATTCGGGCCCGAAGCGGACCAGGCGATGAAGTACTATCCGCACGCAACGCAGGCTGAAGTTCGCCAATCCACTGAAACGCTTGCCAGCGATTTCTTCACCGTTTACGTCACCTGGAAATGGCTCGAGATGCAGAACCAGACCGGCGATTCTCCGGTCTACCGCTATCTGTTCACCCGCACGCCGCCTGAGCCGCTGAGCAACACCGATGATGGAATCCCGCTCGTCAAGCTGGGGGCCCGGCACTCGGCCGAAATTGAATATGTCTTCGGAGTTTTAAAGTGGAAGAATATTCCCTGGCAGCCCGTGGACTTCAAAGTCTCGGACGCCATGATGGCCTACTGGTCGAACTTTGCGAAGTCCGGCAACCCCAACGGCTCCGGCCTGCCCCACTGGCCACAGTACACGCCGCAGGACCGCCAGGTGATGGATCTGGGCAAAGAGATCCACGCCCGCCCGGCCACGGACCAGAAGCGCCTCGAGTTCATCGATTCCTTCATCGCCCGTTACAGGAAACATTAGCGAGAACGACCGCCTTTGGGCCGAGGGCGGTTTCTGCGGAAGGGCAAATCCAAAAGCTCTAACACAGTCGCTCATGTCGTATTACGACACCCTGAAGCATGAAAATAACCCCTCACCTGCCCTCGTATCTCGGGCACCCTCTCCCCAGGGGAGAGGGCGGCGAGCGGAGGGAGTCGGGTGAGGAGTGTAATCCGACTTTTCGGAGCAGAGAGCACAGGGACCGCCAACAACCTACGTGTCGGTTTAGTTCCAGGCACAGAGAGCACAGAGAGAATCCCGCGCGCCTTCTCAGTGTCCTCTGTGGCCAGGAGCTGGATCATGGCTTGGGTGGAAACCCTCTGCCCTCCGTGTTATGGCTTTGTCTCCCGCAAATCTGACGGACGGCCAAAAGCCTCAAATACTCTGGCAGGGCTTCCCAGGCCACTGTGTCAAAATCGGACACTTTGCCCTGTTTTGGTGCAATATTTCCGTCAGGCTATCCACCTAACATCCACATTCTAAACACAATAAAATAAATCGTCCCAAACGTCCCATACGTCCCAAACGTCCCATTTTGCCCTGCTATGCTTGAAGGGACGGTATTCCGGAAGGGGCATTTAAGGGCCTGAATCAAGCCCTTTCCGCCGCCCCAAAAAGGCAAGGTAAAAGTTGCCGGAAATGGCCGTAGCGGCGGCTTTAAGCCACCACAGTCGATGCTCTAACGCTAATGGCGGGATGAACCCGCCACTACGCTTTACAAAGGAGGAATTATGTCAAACAAACCCAGCAAGCTCACACCGCGCCAACTGGAATCGAGGCGCGAAAACGCGACAAAATCTACCGGCCCCCGCACCGAGGCCGGCAAGCGCCGCGCGGCGCTGAACGCGCTGAAGTACGGCTACTACACATGCCAGCACACCATGGAACAAAGCATGCTGCTGCTGGGCGAGGACCCGCATGAGTTCCGCGCCTTTCGCCACAGCCTCATCGCCAGCCGCCAGCCCGCCGACGCCGTCGAGCGGATGCTGGTGGAAGACGTGGCCATGCTGGCCTGGAAAAAGCGCCGGCTCAACCGCGCCCAGGATGGCCTCCAGTTGCGCAACCTGGAGATTCTGGAACTCGACCGGCACCGCCAGGTGCTTGAAGTGGGCCGCGAAAGCGCCGACGTCTCGCAGGAAGAAGTTCTCAAGTGCGGCCTGCGCCGCCTGCCGAAGTCGCCGGCGAAATTCGGAGAAATCCTCTTGCAACTGGAGACGCTGGCGGGGCTGGTGGCCAGGCAGGATTTTTCGCAGGACATCGAGCCCGCCATTGCCCTGCTCTACGGCGAATCGGTCACGCTGCGCGGCGCGCAGATCGCCAACCTTTATGAAAAGCTTGGCCAGGAAGGAGTCGAAACGGAAGAGCAGCAGGCGCTCGCGGCCAGCCTGAAAATCGCCATTGAGGAAGAGACGCGCGACGTGATAGAGGAATACACGCTCTATCTTCAGGAGCATGTCCATGTCTCCCCCGCCCTGCGCGATTCGGCGCTCGCGCCCGTTCACCCGCAGTGGATTTCCATCGTCCGGCAGGAGTACACCCTCGACCGTTTGATCGAACGGAAACTGAAGCTGCTGACACAGATCCAGACCAATCGAAAACTTGAGGAATTGGCCTCCCAGGCAATGGAACATGACGTGCGTGGGACAAAAAAATAGGATTTTTAAGAAACGAACCGGAGAAGTTATTGATAACAAAGAGTCGAGCATCAAAAACGAACCGGAACGAACCGAAAAACGAAGCGGAGAAGTTGTTGAAAACAGGTGGCTGTGGAAAAAACGAACCTAAAACGAACCCAAAAACGAAGCGGGCCATGTTGTTGAAAACATTGGAAGGCAAAAATCGTCCCGGCCGTTGTGGTTTCGCAGCGCGGGTTTCACTCCGGTACCTTTTCAGGTGCTCAACTCCTCGGTGGCCCCGTTGTCCAGAAGCTTTAACACAGAGGGCACGGAGACCACCAGCAACTTCGGTCTTGGAGATTTTCCATGCACAGAGAACACAGAGAAAATCCGGGCACGGTTTCTCCGTGTCCTCCGCGGCCCGGCAACTTTTTGCTGAATCGCGCTGCGAACCTCTGTGGCCTCTGTGTTAAATCTTTTCCTGCACCGATGCGCAGAGGAAAGCATGCTCATGAAGAAAACTAACTTTGTTGTCACAGGAAATTCAAGGCACCACGCGCCGCCACAAACTCCTGCCCTCCCACGCAAGCGCGTTATATAATCTCTGCCTTGCGGGTCAACTCAGCGTACAGACTGGAGAGCGATGAACCAGGGTCAGAAAAAAGTCCTTCTCATTTCAGGCGCCATCGCCGCAGCCACACTGCTTCCCTTCCTGGCGGCGCAGCGGCGATCGTCAGCGCAGCCACGTGCCGGATGGCACATGGCGCAGCCACGTACCGCGCGGCGCGTGGCACAACCGCGTGGCGCAGGGGGCATGGGGCAGGCCGGTGCGCCCGGCGCGGCCACGCTGCAAACCTGGCGCAACCTGGGCAAGGCGAATTACGAGCAGGGCAAATACACCGAGGCCATCGCCGAATTCCAGAAGGTCGTCAAGTCCGGCCATGCCCTCGCCACCGACTATCTGGACCTTGGGCTCGCCTACACGCAGAACAACAATCTGAACCAGGCGCTCTCCGCCCTCACCACCGCCAAACAGATGGCCCCCGATCTGGTCGCCGTCGATTACAACCTGGGAATTCTTTACAAGCGCGAACTCCATTACGGCCCCGCCGAGGAAGCCTTCAAACGGGTCCTCGCCGTCGATCCCGATGATCCGGCCTCGCTGTTCAACCTGGGCACCGTCTACTTTGCCGAACGCAAAATGGACCTGGCCCTCCAGACCCATGAAAAGCTGAACAAGCTGGGCTTCGAGCGCGGCCAGAATTTTTACGTCGCTTCCCTGTTCCGCACTTTCACGCTCCTGGTGCGCATGGGCCGCCGGCCCGAAGCGGACAAGATGCTGAAGCTCCACCAGAAGTACGCCGACAGGCTCCCCGGCATTTCGCTGCAGGCCACGGCGCTTGAAAAAGGCAGGTATGGCGAGATCATTGTTCCGCCAACCCCGCCGGTGCGCGTGGCAGGCGGCGCCGCGTTGCGTCCTGTCACCTTCCGTGACATCACTTCCGGGCTGGGCATTTCCCTGCGGGGCGCGGCCGAAACGGGAGACGCCGTTTCCGCAGAAATCAAGGCTGCGGAGTACTCGCCCGATTTTGCCCGGACCAAACTTCTTCCGCTGATGGGCCCCTCCATCGCGGTGGGTGATTTTGACGGCGATTCCCACCCCGATCTTTACGTTGCCCATCCTGGCGGCGAAAACCAGCTTTTCCGCAACAGCGGCAACGGGACCTTCCAGGACGTCACGGCCAGGGCCGGCGTGCGGGGCCCGAAAGACGCGTTGTCCGCCACCTTCGCCGATTACGACAACAGCGGCCATATGAGCCTGTTTGTGGTGGGTCTCGGCGGCGTCCACCTCTACAAAAACAACGGCAACGGGACTTTCACCGATGTGACGGAGAAGGCCGGATTCAAACCCCAACCTGGCGAGGTGGATACGCGCGCGCTGTTGTTTGACGCCGACAATGACGGCCTGCTCGACCTGGTGGTCACTTCCTACACCAACCTGAACACGCCGCCCCACGGTAGCAGTTTCCGCTTCCCCGACGATTTCCCGCCCGCCGGCATCCACTTCTACCGCAACAACGGCAACGGCACCTTTACCGACACTACGGCTTCCACCGGCCTGGGCGCGATTCGAGGGCGTTTCCGCAGCGTGGTGTTTGCCGACTTTAATGGCAACACCTATCCCGACCTGGTTTTCTTCCGCGATGACGGCGCTCCCGTTTTCTTTGAGAACGAGGGTGGCGACAAGTTCGTCAATCGCACTGCCGAGGCCGGTGCAGCATTCAGCAAGCTGACCGCTCTGGGGGGCGCGGTCGCGGATTTCGACCACGACGGCAAATTCGATCTCGCCCTGTGGACCACCGGCGGTTACGAAGTCCTCAAGAACAACGGCCACGCCAGGTTCACGCCGTTTCCGAATGTTCCGGCCGTCAAGCCGCCCGCCCCGCTGCTGGCCTTCCGGGGCCTCGCCGCCGACATCACCGGCAACAGCTTCGAGGACCTGCTGGTGGCTGATTCCGCTGGCAAGCTGCACCTTCTGGCCAACCGGCTTGGACATTTCCACCTGGAAACGCTCCATCTGAACCCCAGCGAAGATCTGGCCACACTGGGCGCAACCTGGATCGGCAAGCCGGGAGTTCTCGACCTGCTCGGCGCCACGCGCCGCGGAAAGCTCGTGGCCTGGGCCAAGACCGGCCCGCCGGAACACTGGCTCGAAATCAGCATGGACGGATCCAAGAGCAACAAGGAGGGCGTAGGATCGGAAGTCGAACTGAAGCAGGGAAACTTTTACAGCAAGGTCCTGATCAGCAATGGCCCGGCATACGTCTACACCGGCAGCCTCGCCAGACTGGACGTGGTGCGAACCACCTGGCCGACACAGATTGTGGAAAACAAGCTGGACGTGGCCACCAATACGGCCATCCGCTTCCGCGAGTCGGAACGCCTGGCCAGTTCCTGTCCCATGCTCTACGCCTGGAACGGAAAGCAGTTCGTCTACGTCACCGACATTCTCGGCGTGGGTCCGCTGGGCGAGCTGGCGCCGGACGGCGCCCGGCTCAAACCCTATCCACGCGAATTCGTCCGCCTGCCGGACACCCTGCAAAGGCGCGGCGGCAGTTACGAATTCCAGATGACCGATGAATTGCGCGAGGTGGATTACTTTGACCGTCTGCGCCTCCTCGCCGTCGATCACCCCGCCGGTGAAAAGGTCTACGCGAATGAAATCTATTCTTCAACGCCGTCCGCGCCCAGGCTCTACGCCGTCCGGGACGAGCGCCTGCCCGTCTCCGCCGTCGATGATCACGGCACGAACGTTCTGCCGCTCATCAGCAAGGCGGACCACCGCTACCCGCACAACTTCAGGCATCTGCGGATTCCGGGCATGGCTGAACTGCACAGCCTGACCCTCAACCTCGGCAAGCTGAAGGATGCAAGGCACGTCTCCCTGTGGCTGACCGGATGGGTGTTCTGGACCGATTCCAACGGCTCACGGGCGCTGATGCACAATCCCTCGACCACGATGATTTCGCCCTATGTGCAGGTGCGGAACCGGCAGGGGAAATGGGTCACGGTCATCCCCGATATGGGCCTGCCTAGCGGCACCAACCGCACCATGCGGGTTGACCTCTCAGGCAAGTTCCTCTCGGCCGACCACCACGTTCGCATTGTCACCAACCTCTGCGTCTACTGGGACCGCATCTTCTTTACCACTCATGAGCGGGTGGTGAAGCCGGACCAGGAGATTCAACCGGAGTATGCCAATCTCCACTATCGCGGGTTCTCGACCCCCGCCACCGACCCCAGCCACGTTCGCCCGGACCAGTACCAATACGCCTCGCTGATGAAGCGCGCGCCCTGGAATCCCATGCGAGGCAATTACACGCGTTATGGAAATGTGGAACCTCTCGTCAGCCAGGCCGACAGCCGGCTGGTGGTGATGTCGACGGGAGACGAAATGACCGTGCGCTTTAATGCCGGGAACTTCCCGCCGCTGCGCCAAGGATGGGTCCGGTCCTTCTTCCTGGATGCCAGCGGCTACGCCAAAGACGGCGAACCAAACACCGCCTATTCCGCCACCGTGGCGCCGCTTCCCTTCCGCTCCATGCAAAATTATCCCCCGGGACCGAAGGACCAATCGCCAGCGGGCCCGGCCTATCAACAATACCTGCGGAAGTATCAGACCCGGCCGTCGTACCAGTTGATTCCATCACTGGCGCCGCCGGTGGAATGAGGAAAAGAAGGAGGTGGAACGAGCGGGAAAACCGCAAAGGGGCAGGATAAATAGCGTGCAGGCCCATGCCGCACGCACCTGCCTGCGGTCGAATGCCCGCGGCTGGTTGCGGCCACAGCCCGGCGGAATCAATGAGGGTTGGCAATTACGCGGCGGGGAGGAAAGACCCCTCCCTCCAATCGTCGCTGCCTTCAACCGCGGCATCCCCAGGCAGCGGCTTCCCCCCGCTTCGAGCGCGATCTACCTATTGCACGCTTCTCGGAGCTTCCGCG
>JAJYJL010001041.1 GCA_021789565.1 Acidobacteriota bacterium | reverse complement strand
TCACGTGTTTTTTCGTCAACTCTTTATCGTCCACAAGCAGGTGGAGGTTGCAAAACTGATGCTTGGCGTTCGTCTTTCGCAACGAAACAGCGATAGGCCCCACGCGCTCGAACCGCTTCGTCTTGTAAAGGTCAAACTCGTAGTAATTCCGTTCGCCCTTTTGCTCAAGCTCGACGAGTTCGCTGTGAGTTTTTGCAATAGACCCGTTCAGTTCGTTCCGAGTAGAAGACAGATTGTTCTGGAACTCGGTTCGTGCCGACTGGACTTGCTGCTGGGTCGAATCGATGGCTTTCTGATGCTCGGCCAGTTCCGCCTCCACTTGCTTCCATCGCGGGTCGTCTTTCTTGACAACTCGATGAGGGCTTCGATACCGCGCGTGGTAGGCCGGAGCCGGATGGCGCGCGGCCAACTCGGCTTTCTCTCTTGCCGCCTCTGAGGTTTTCATGGCGTCCATCTCTGACCCAAGGGCTTGCAGTTGCCCCCGGGTCTCGGTCAGCGATGCCGTCAATTCCTGGTTTCGAGCAGACAGTTGGCTGGCAATCTTGTGCTGATCTACTATGAATCCCACGGCCACTGCTGCCAGGCATAACGCCACTATCGCGGCAACCCACAGCGGGTGTGCCGACCGTACAGGGCCGCTCAGGCTGTTCTCACGCCCGTTTTCGTGTTCATGTTCATTTTCATTCATTTGGGATCTCACAATCTCAAAGTCGCTCTTGGATATCTATGATAGGAGCGCTGCGCTAACGTATAGCAAGCAACGTACCAGATGGATTATTTAAGTAACTTCCGTGAATTCAATTGCTTACGAGCAGCATCTGAGACGCAGGCCGGAAATCGGCAAGAACAGATTCTCGGAGAGTGTAAAAAATTCCACACTGAAGCGCCTGAAATTCCGACAATCCTCCAGCTTCCCAGATCCTTCCTGATCATTTATATTCTGGCTGGAGAGACTTCCTTAGGCGAGTTCTGAAGGAAAATGGACCTTGACCCATCGGCCTTTGCGCACGGCTTGGTAGATGGCTTCCATGACGGCCACGTCGCGCAATCCGTCGTGGCCATTGGGCCCCGGTTCCCGGCGGAGCCTTATGCTATCCGCGAAAGCATCCAGTTCCAATGCGAATTCGTCGATAATTTTGAATCGCTTTTCGAACCAGCGGCCATCAATCTTTCCAAACAGCCGCCGCTCCTCATTGTAGGCAAACGCGGGATCAAGCGCTGCCCAGCCCTTTTCACCGAACACCTTAAGGAAGTTGGCTTGCGCAGCGCTGTAGCTTGAGCTGCCTTGCACCAAGAGGGCTCCGGGAAATTTAAGTTGAAAACAGATGCTTTCCTCCACCTGGCCATAGCGGCCCGGGTCTGTTGACCAGGCATAGCCGTTCGCTTCCTGCGGTTCCAGGCCGGTCAGCCACCGGACCGTGTTGACGCAATAGACGCCAAGATCCACAAGCGATCCTCCACCCGCTGCATCAAGGTCAAAATGCCAGGCAGGAGCCTTTTTGGAGGGAGGGATGTAAATAGTGAATGCCGTGTGGATAATTTTCAGCTTGCCGAGCTTGCCATCGTCAAGAAGCTTTTTCAGCGCGAGGCTTGCAGGCTCAAAATACTTGCGGTAAGCAATCATGAGCCGAACCTTGTTCTTGCGGCAGGCCCGGTTCATGGCCAAACACTGCTCCACGGTGGCGCCCATGGGCTTCTCGCACAGCACGTGCCGGCCTGCCTCAGCAGCTCGCACTGCATACTCCTGATGGGTGCCATTGGAAGTGGCGATAAAAACGGCCTTGACTTCGGGGTTCATAAGGCACTGAGCGTAATCATCGTAGGTGTACCAGGCGTCCGCGCCAAACTCTGCTCCCAGGCGCTTTGCTTTCCGCCGGTCCCCGCTCACGACCGCCACGAGCTTCGCCTTCTTGCTGTGGCGGAAAGCCGGAAGAACAGCCCGCTGGGAGATCCGCCCAAGACCCACGACGGCGTAGCCAAGCCGCTTGCTCTCTGCCATTTAGAGCCCCCTAAGAAATATTTGATTGAGCCTAATGAAGAGCCGTTTAACGGACTATTATCCCCCCAGTCGGCGCGGAAGAGGAAGGAAAATTTCGCACAAGGATCCCCCTCTGAATGGAATATGAGATTCTGCCGATAGATAAAATCAACGAGCTTTCGGGCTTCGTATTGCGCTTGACTTTTGTGTTGGAAGGCGTAGATTAATAACCGGAAGCACAGAGTTAAGTTTTCAAACCACCGGTTCGGAGCTCCGGATCGACCGACACCACAAAATGATCACGCTGTGTGCTCACGTGGAACCGAACCCGAGTACCAGAGTAGAACTCTCGCGGGTATGACCTCTTCGCCCAGTTTACCCGGCGAAACGAGGAGGGTCCGATGTTTCAGATGATCAATGACGAGAAACCCACCGCGGAAGACCGAAGAATGACGTGGGTTAAGGTCGGGATGTTTGTAGTGCTCATCGCCGCCCTGGGCGGGGTTGTTTATTTCTTCGCTTTTGTGCCGTGGGGACGGTAATCAGGTGCCGGCTAGGGGGAAATTTTCCCGCACGAGGTGAAGTGCGGCCTCTTTCGAGCCGATCTGGCCTTCAAGCTG
>JAJYJL010000081.1 GCA_021789565.1 Acidobacteriota bacterium | reverse complement strand
CCGCGATTGGCGGCTCCACCGGCGGCATGGCAACCGCCTGGGCCTTCAATTCACGGACTTCCCGCACCGTCTGCTCCAGCGTACTGATCTGGGCATGGACAGAGCTCAACGTCGCCTCAAGTTTCTCCTGAACCAACTTTTCGTGTTGGGCAACCAATTGTTCAAACTTTTGAGTAACAGATCTTTCCAGTCTGCCTTCAGCGTCCTCGACGCAAGGTTCCAGCAATTTTTCAATCTGCGCGGGAAGTTGCAGGTTTTCCCGGAACTCAGACGCCACCCGGTCTATCATGCCCCCTACATCGTTCTGGACGGCTGCCAGGGCAGCGCGAGTCTGCTCCCTGGCCCGCCTCGTCAGTTCCTCCGTGGTCTTAATGGAAAACCCTTCAAGGTCGTTGCGAAATCGATCTTTCAGAGTCTTGATGTCCAGGCTGGGACGGAGCGCCCCGTTATCCTGAAAACCGGAAGGCAGGCCTGGAAGTTCCACGCCCGAAAAGCCGGCGATGGCCCGCAGCACTTCCCGCATCGTCTGCTGTACTTCATCAATATCCGGTTGCCAGGGCCGTTCCGTTTCCTTCGGGTCAGACAGGTGGGTGAACTTCGGCGCGCCTTTGTGCTCTTGAGCCCTGCGGACCGCACGAAGTTCCTGATCAAGCGATAAGAATCCCTTCATTTTGTGTAATACCGCTGGCCAGCCGTTACCTGTGCATCGTCAGGACACGTCTGGACGCTCCGCCAGTCAGGCAGGCACCCCAGTGGCATTCTCCTTCCCTATTGGCGCTGTATTCAATTGAATTGGGACCCTTATGCCGGATTGCAACAAAACACATAGCGGAATTGTCACCATGGAAACTGAAGAGGGGTTGAAAGATACATCAACTTCCCCGTCCGGATACCTACCCCTCGCTACTAAAAACATACTGTTAGAATGTTACCCATGTACTATTAAGTCAAGGAACGTTGGTGGTAGAACTTTAGTACCATAGAGGAATCCAGCATCATTCAGAGCTTGACAGGGGGGAAACAGCCCCCGCCCTTCCGCACAAGAATGGTCCTAAGCTTCTGGAACAGGCCCATTGCCGCTTCCGCAGCCCGGAGCAAGTTCTGTACGCCTCCGGGCGCCCGTGGAACTTTTGTCGGAACTTTTGTCGGATTGACCAGTCCTGATCGGGCAGGTTACTATTTGGTGCCCTCCGCCGCCTTCGTCGGGAGGCAATGACGATGGGGGTTTGATGTGAAGAACTGCGAGAAGTGCGTCCTTAAAACCCGCAGCCAGCAGGCAATCGAAATGGCGCGTAAGCCATCATGCCTGAATCATCCACGGAGGGAGATCGTGTCCGTCCATCCATCCGGCGCCCCGGGCGCAAACGTAGGGGGAATGAAAATGCTCGGTTTGCTCGCCGCCTCGGCCATCCTTCTTGCCGCCGGCCTGGTCCCGGCGATGGCCGCTTCCCGGCAGTATGGGTCCACAAAAGTTCCCGATTTTTCGATCCTGGCCAATGACGGCCAGATTTATACTCCGGATTACCTGAAGGGCAACGTCGTTCTGTTGATGTTCTGGGAAACCTGGTGCCCTTATTGCCGGAAAGCCATGCCCCACATGAACGAATATGCCAGCGAGTATGCCAACGCGCCTTTCACACTCCTTGGCATCTGCGGCAGCAAGGACCCGAACACCTGGCAGAACTACATCCAGCAGCATCAGTTGCAGTGGCCGCAGTACCTGGACAGCAATCTTCACATGGCGCACCTCTTCCAGGCCCACGGCGTGCCGAATTTCTTCCTGATTGATAAGGACGGCTACCTTGTCGCCCATTGGGTCGGCTGGGACGACTCCTTGACAGGCCGGGTGGAAAAACTGATCGACCACACCCTGGCCCAGCCCCGCCGCCAGCAGAATTAAGCGCAGCCCCGTCTGTCCAGTGCCGCTTTCCTCGGCGGATACCCGCAGGCTTGCATCCTTCCCCCAAAAGCTCACCGCTGAACTGCTACAATGTGAGCTGTTATGCTCCATGAAATTCTTCCGGTCGGTTTGCTCGAGTGCAACTGCTCGGTGGTGGCCGATGACAAGACCGGAGAAGCCATCGTCATCGATCCCGGCGACGAGGTCGAGCGGGTGCGGAAGATTCTCACGCGGCATGACCTGAAGGTGCGCTACATCATCGCCACCCACGCGCACATTGACCATGTGGGCGGGCTGAAAAAGCTCCATGAATCCACAGGCGCTCCGGTGATGATGCACCAGGCCGACCTGCCGCTCTACGAAAACCTGGCCGCGCAAGCCGCCTGGCTGGGCGTTGAAACTCCCGGCATGGTACAGGTGGACCAGTTTTTAAAAGAGGGCGACCGCCTGCGCTGGGGGTCGCTTTCGGTTGAAGTTCTCCACACGCCGGGGCATTCGCCGGGCAGCCTTTCGCTCCACCTCCCGGGCGAGGATGAGCGCATCTTTGCCGGCGACACGCTGTTCCAGGGCAGCATCGGGCGCTCAGACCTGTGGGGCGGCTCCCACCAGCAATTGCTGCGTTCCATCCACGACAAGCTGCTGCCCTTCCCGGACGAAACACCCGTCTTCCCCGGCCATGGCCTCAGCACCACCATCGGCCGCGAGCGTGAGTCGAATCCCTTTCTGCAGGATTTGTAGACGACGCTTTGCAACAACCGCCCGGCGCAGGTATCATTCTCTGCCGGAGAGGATGGCGCAACGACCATGCCGAAAAAACCCGCAAAAAGCAGAAACGGAAAGGGTCGCCGCAAGTTTCTGAAGACCATGACCCTGGGAGTGGGCACGTTGGCCCTGCCCGCGAATTCTGGCGCCGCTTCAGGCTCTGGCGCGCCACACATGGTCCCGCCGGATGCGCAAAACGAAGCCATTCGCTACCCAAGGGTCTTTCGCGGCCGCCAGCGTGAAATGATTGGCTTTCCTCTGGGCGGTGTTGCGGCAGGCTCCATCAATCTGGGTGGACGAGGGCAATTGGACGAGTGGTGGATCTTCAACCGTCCGGACAAGGGACGGAGGCCGCAATACTGCTTTCCGGCCATTCGGGTGGAAACCGCTGGCAAAAAACCAATTGCGAAGGTTCTGGAAGCCCGCATCATGCCGCCTTACTCGCGCGGCCCCAGCGACCTGGGTTCGGACAACGTGCCCGGCCTGCCGCGGCTTGAAACCTGCACTTTTACGGGCGAATATCCGCTGGCCAGAATCGACTTTGAAGATACCGAATTGCCGGTGCGGGTCTCCCTGGAAGCGTTTACGCCCCTGGTCCCGCTGGACGCGGATGAATCCGGCCTGCCGCTGGCCCTGCTGCGCTACCGCGTAGCGAACTCAGGAGCATCCAGCGCGAAGGTCTCTATTGCCTGGTCCATTGAAAATCCTGTAGGCATGGAACGTGACATGAGCGGCCAGGCGAAAGCCGAACACGGAAGGCAGAACGATTATCGCGAAAGCACGGGTGTGAAGGGGCTGCTGATGAAGAACCCCTTTCTTGGTTCAGCAAACCCGCAGGCCGGAACGTTCGCTCTCGCGCTGCTGGGCTCCGATCCGGGCACTCTGAGTTACCTTCGCGGGTGGCCCAGCACCCGATGGTGGGAAAGCCCGTTGCTTTTCTGGGACGACTTTACCAGCGACGGCCGCCTTGGACCGGAAGCGCCCCAGCGGAGCGCCGTCGGCGCACTGTGCCTTGAAAAAGAAATCCCTGCCCGAGCAAGCGCCGAATATACTTTCCTGCTGGCCTGGCATTTTCCCAATCGCACGCCCAAAGCATGCGGGTGGTCCGCCCCCAAAGGACACGAAAACGACCGCATTGGGAATTACTACTGCACGCGTTTTAAAGACGCGTGGGAAGTGGCGGAGTATGCCGCGAAAAACCTGTCCGGGCTTGAAGTACGCATGCGCAAGTTTCTCGACGTGGTTCGAAACACCACGCTGCCTGGCGCAGTGAAGGACGCAGCGCTGGCCAACCTGTCCACGCTGGCCACGCCGACCTCATTCAGGACCAGTGATGGTACGTTCCACGGCTTTGAAGGTTGCGTTGACCATGAGGGATGCTGCTTCGGCAGTTGCACGCACGTTTACGCTTACGAGCCGGCCACGGCGCACGTCTTCCCCGCCCTGTCGCGCTCATTCCGCGAGCAGCAATTCGGCTATTCAACCGACGCCCAGGGCCTGATGGATTTTCGCGAATTCCTTCCGTTCGGAATTGCGCATTTCGGCACGGCCGCCGCCGACGGTCAGATGGCCTGCGTGGTGAAGGCCTATCTCGACTGGCGGCTCTCCGGCGACACGGAATGGTTGCGCAAGCAATGGCCGGGGGTGAAACGCGCTCTGGAATTCGCCTGGATCAAGGGCGGATGGGACGCCAATCGCGACGGCGTGATGGAAGGCGTCCAGCACAACACTTACGACATCGAGTTTGTCGGTCCCAATCCGTTCTGCGGAATGTGGTATCTGGCAGCGCTGCGCGCCAGTGAAGAGATGGCCCGCGCCATGGGCGACGCTTCCGCCGCGGAATACCAGAGTCTGTTTCGCAAAGGCAGTGAGTGGGTGGACGCTAATCTTTTCAACGGTGAATTCTACATCCAGAAAATAGGGTCCGTCGCCAAAGACGATATTGCCAAAGGATTGCAGGCGGGCATGGGAACCACCGACACCGAACATCCAACCTACCAGTTTGGCGAGGGCTGCCTGAGCGACCAGTTGATGGGCCAATATTTCGCGCTGATCGCCGGGCTGGGCTTGCTGGTGGATCGCGACCATATTGTAAAGACGCTGCGGTCCATCTGGAAATACAATTACAAGCAGAACCTGGCGGACCACGCCAGCGTGCAGCGCGCCTATGCCCTGAACAACGAAGCCGGGCTGGTGGTCTGTGAGTACCCGCACGGTGAACGGCCGCGCGTTCCCTTCCCTTACTTTGCCGAGGTTTGGAGCGGCTCGGAATACGCCGCGGCGGCTTTGATGATGGAGATGGGAATGGTTGACGAAGGCGTGCAAATTGTGGAGAACACGCGGCGCCGATTTGACGGCGAGAAACGCAATCCCTGGAATGAGGCGGAATGCGGATATCATTACGCCCGGCCCATGTCAAGCTGGGCTCCGCTACTGGCGCTGAGCGGATTCCGCTACCATGGGGCCGAGAAAGCGGTTGTGGCGCAGCCACTCGTGGAGCAGGACAACTTTTCATCTTTCTGGTCTGCCGGAACGGCCTGGGGAAGTTTTTCCCAGCACAAGCAGGGCGGAAGGACCCGCTTTGCGCTTTCCGTTGCCGAAGGCAAACTAGCGTGCCGCAAGGTGACGCTGTGGGCTCCCAAAGCGGCTGGGAACAAGCAGGCGGGCGAGGTTCGCAGCAAACCCGCGCCTTACAAGGTCGAGCAGCAGGGCGACGAAATTACCTTTGTGTTTACTCCGGAGGTTACACTGGAAGCCGGCGACCAGTTGGCCCTGACGCTTTGAGGCAGAATGGCGGCTGGAATCTAACAGCAAATTCTCATCTCACTGCGGATTGCCAATTCCGCCTATTCGGCCAATAATGAGGTATGCGGGGCGGGCTGGCCCGGTGTGATCGGCATTTGAGACAGGTAGCAATTTTCCGGGGGCCCTTTCCCGCAATTCGCCGGTCGTTTTGAAGGCCCTAGCGCACGACGTTTTGGGCGGGTGTTTAAGCGCCTCTATTTTCCAATCGGATGGTGTTCTCGGAGGAGGAATCATGTGGGAGTATGACCAGCAAATGAAATTGAAGATCGGCCTGGCCGAGATGCTGAAGGGCGGCGTGATTATGGACGTGACGAACGCCGAGCAGGCCAGGATCGCCGAAGACGCCGGCGCGTGCTCAGTAATGGCGCTGGAGCGCGTGCCTGCGGACATCCGCAAAGAAGGCGGCGTGGCACGCATGGCGTCCATCAAAATCATCAAAGAGATTATGAAGGCAGTCACGATTCCGGTGATGGCCAAGGCGCGCATCGGACATTTTGCCGAGGCGCAGGTGCTGGAAAATGTGGGCGTGGATTACATCGATGAGAGCGAAGTTCTGACGCCCGCCGACGAAGAACACCACATCCACAAGTGGCCCTATAAGGCCCCGTTTGTTTGCGGCGCCCGCAACCTGGGTGAGGCCCTGAGAAGGATCGGCGAGGGAGCGGCCATGATCCGCACCAAGGGCGAAGCCGGCTCGGGCAACATCGTGGAAGCGGTCCGCCACATGCGCGCGATTACCAGCGAGATGCGCCTGCTGACCACTCTGCGCGAAGAAGAGCTGATGGCCAAAGCCAAGGATCTGGGAGCGCCCTTCGACCTGGTGAAGTGGGTGTCCCAGAACGGCAAGCTGCCCGTGCCGAACTTTTCCGCCGGCGGAATTGCCACTCCGGCAGACGCTTCGCTGGTGATGCAACTGGGCGCGGAGGCAGTGTTCGTGGGGTCGGGCATCTTTAAATCATCCGATCCGGCCAGGCGCGCCAAAGCCATCGTACGCGCCACCACGCACTACAACGAACCCGCCGTTGTGGCCGAGTGCTCGGAAGAACTTGGCGAGGCCATGCGCGGGCTCGACGTCGCCAAGATGGACCCCAAAGAGATGCTGCAAACGCGCGGTTGGTAAGTTCCGAATCATGGATTCTGGAATAGTCAGAGGCGAAGCGAACTCTAGGTCAAGGAGTACCTCCATGAGTGTTGTCAAAGAGCAGGCAAGAAAGCTGATCGACGCATTGCCCGAGCATGCAACATGGGACGATCTTATGTATGAGCTTTATGTAAAGCAGAAGCTCCAAAAAGCGCTCGACGAAGCCGCAGCGGGCAATGTGGTCTCACATGACAAGGCCAAGCAGGAATTAACCTCGCAATGAGGAAGATTGAGTGGACTCCCAGTGCCGTTAGCGACGTGAAGAGTTTGCGTGACTTTATCGCGCGTGACTCCAGTGTATATTCTGAACGTTTTGTGCAAAGCCTCATAGAGGTAGTAGAGAATGTGGCGAGCTACCCCATGATGGGCCGGAGGATGCCGGAAGCAATTGATGAGAACGTTCGCGAACTACTGTTTCAAAAATACCGAATCGTGTACCGAGTTGAGACCTCGCGTATTCTTGTTCTCATGGTCATTCACGGATCGCGCGACCTCGCCCAAGTGGAGCCTAAGCCGTGGGAAGTGCTTTGAGGTCATGTTGTGGTGAAGATGAAATACGTCATCGTGATTGAAAGAGGCACGAACAGTTCGGGCGCTTACGTACAGAACCTTCCTGGTTGTGCCGTTGTGGCAGAAACAAGAGAAGAAGCGTTGAAACTCATTCGCGAGGCTGTCGGCCTCCACTTAGAGGAACTGCGCGAGACGGGCAGCCCCATTCCAGAAGCGCAGTCAACGATCGAATACGTGCAAGGTTGAGAAATCGTCGCCATGCGCGGACTCGACGTTGCCAAGATGGACCCGAAAGAGATGCTGCAAACCAGAGGGTGGTAAAATTTCCCGAGTTATGAATATCGCTGTTGGGTTGATCCTTGCAATCAGCATGAGTTGGCCGTGCACGGCGTCCCTCCGAAACCACGGTTGCCTTGAATTGCCCGCCGCGGGCTTTCGGGCGGCTGCTGCGGTCAAGGATGCAGAATTATGGCAAAACCCTTATTTGGTTGTGCAGCCCAAGCGGATTGAATTGATCACAGAGAAATCAAGTAGGAAGAAAGTTGTCCGGCTAGCAGACCTGGAAAGGGCTTTGCGCTCGCTTCCGGCGACTGCATGGCCGTATGGAAAGATCGTCGCAGTCCAAGAGGCAAGTATTCGATCAGGATCAAAATTGGACGACAAATTGATTTCGAAGAATGCAAAGAAAGTCCAAAGGATTTTAAGCAAGCTTTGCGTAAGGATTACATACTGGCCAGCATGAATTTCGACTAACGCCCCGGCAACCCGTTCAGAACAAAAGGACCTCAACATGACCGACTTTCAATATCCCATTGGCAAATTTCAACCTCCAGGAAAAGTCTCGGATGGGGACCGGCAGGCGTTCATCCAGCAGATCGAGGAAGCGCCGGCGGCTTTGCGGCCTGAGATTCCCGCGAGGCGGGTCAAACTCGAACCTCAACTTGACTGGTAAGAACCTCGGGCATTTTATTCGCACTGCCTGAGCCGGCTGCCTTGATATAAGCCGCAATGGCCTTGCGCACATTTTTGAGAGCGGCTTCGACAGACTTGCCTTGCGACATGCAACCGGGAAGTTGGGGCACATCGGCGACATAGCCGTTATAATCGGGATCGAAGATCAAATTGACGAGAAAGCGTTTGCTTGTCTTCATGAGGAGTATTGTAGCATCAAGAAAATTGCAGCAGTGAACATGGTTTCCGGCCCCGCGGCCATTCTGAGGATATGAAATGGACTTGCAATATCCGATTGGCAAATTCCAACCTCCCGAAACAATCTCGGACCATGACCGGCAGGCATTCATCCGGCAGATCGCGGAAGCGCCGGCGGCGTTGTGGTCGGCGGTGACGGGGCTTTCCGAAGAGCAACTCGATACGCCCTATCGCGACGGTGGATGGACGGTGCGGCAGGTGGTCCACCATCTGGCAGACAGCCATATGAACGCTTTCGTTCGCTTCAAGCTGGCCATGACCGAAGACCAGCCCACGGTG
Source organism: Acidobacteriota bacterium (assembly GCA_021789565.1). The sequence goes on along the minus strand of JAJYJL010000081.1, from coordinate 4,398 downwards.
AAGACCTACAACCAGCAGCGCTGGGCGGAACTGCCTGACGCGAAAGCAGTGCCGGTGGTCGTGTCGCTCAATCTGGTCGACTCGCTGCACAAGCGCTTCGTAACGCTGCTGCGGTCCATGAGCGCCGCGGACTTTGCGCGCACGATGAATCATCCCGAATTGGGAGTTGTTCCCCTTGATCATTACCTGAGCCTGTACGCGTGGCACGGGCGGCATCACGTGGCGCACATTACTTCCCTGCGCGAACGTAAAGGGTGGAAATAGAGGCACTTGCTGAAAGAAACCGGCTTGCCGGCTTCGTCTCCGGCTGCTTGTTCAGTGGCGCTTTTCCGGTGATGGCTCAGGGCGGCCGCCGGCAACGGTTTTTGCAGTCTCAACAATCTTGAATTCACCCAACAACAAGGAGGAAGCATGCCAGTTCGCAAGGCTGAAGCACAATGGAATGGAACACTTCTTGAGGGAAACGGCCACATGAAAATGGCCACGGGCTCTTATGACGGCCCGTTCACCTTCAAGTCGCGCATGGAAAACGGACAAGGCACCAACCCTGAAGAACTGATTGCGGCCGCGCACGCAGGCTGTTTCTCGATGGCCTTTTCGGCGACGGTGGGCAAGGCCGGCTTCACGCCCAAGCGGATCCACACCACGGCTTCCGTCCACTTTGACAAAGTGGAAGCCGGGTTCGCCATCACCAGCATCGACCTTGAAACCGAAGCCGAGATTCCCGGCATTGACGAGGCCAAATTCCAGGAGCTGGCGGCGGCCGCCAAGGCGGGCTGCCCGGTTTCCAAGGCGCTGGCGGGAACCACCATCAATCTGAAAGCCAGGCTTATCCAGTAACCGCAGGTGCGGCCGCCGCTGTGCGCGGGTGTTGTGAGGAATGGCCCTGTGGCGCGCCCGGCGGCCAAGTTTCATCCTGAGAGCCAGAGCCCATGGCGGGAATGATGCGAGGGGCCTTGCTGTGGGCTTCTCGAAACAACTGGTTGCGCGAGCGTGCGGCCCGGTACAAGTTTGTCCGGCGCAGTGTGGCCCGATTTATGCCCGGCGAGCAGATTGCCGACGCGCTGGTTGCAGCGCGCTCCCTTGAAGATCAAGGTCTCGGCACGGTGCTGACGCATCTGGGCGAAAACGTCTCCACGGCATCGGAAGCCGAATCTGTAACCCGGCATTATCTGGAAGCGATCGAGCAAGTGCGCGCCGCAAGGCTGCACTCCGAGTTTTCCGTGAAGCTGACACACCTGGGACTGGACCTCAGCCACGAGATCTGCCGGGCCAATGTTGAAAGGCTGATTCAAGCGGCCGGCCCCGGCTCCATCGTCTGGATTGACATGGAGGCCAGCCCGTACGTGGAGGCGACGCTGGACCTCTACCGCCATCTCAGGGGCACTTATTCCAACGTCGGTGTCTGCCTGCAGGCTTATCTTTACCGCACGGCGGACGACCTGTCTTCCCTGCTTCCGATCGGCCCGGCGATCCGTCTCGTGAAAGGAGCCTATCTTGAACCGGCGCGGGTGGCTTTCGCTCGCAAAGTGGATGTGGACAGGAATTATTTCGCCCTGGCCGCGAAGCTTTTGAGCAAAGAAGCGCGAAACGCCGGCGTCCGCGCCGCAATTGCCACCCACGATCTCAAGCTGGTCCATCGCATCGAGTCGCTGGCGCGTTCGCCAAACTTGACCGGAGACGATTTTCAGTTTCAGATGTTGTATGGCATTCAGCGCGCGGAGCAGCTTCGCCTGGCCCGTGACGGCTGGCGGTCAGGCGTATTGATTTCCTACGGGACGTTCTGGTTTCCGTGGTACATGCGGCGGCTGGCCGAGCGCCCCGCCAACGTTGGATTTGTCATCCGAAATCTGCTGGGAGGGTAAGGATCTGGCCTGCGGAGGATTGCATAAAAGAGCGTCGGATTTCCGTAGCGCCGGCATCTTGCCGGCCCCGAAAAATGCCGTCGGGACGGCGGCGCTACGAACGAGGTTATCACCCTATTTTGCAATCCTCCAGCAGGACGAGGTACCAAGGCCGCACCTATGGAAAGCAAGAAAGAACCCATGATTGGAATTCTCGCCGTGCAGGGCGATTTCGCCATGCACGCCAAAATGCTGGAGCGGATCGGCGCAAAGTACAAACTGGTGAAGCATGCGGACGACCTCACCGGCGTCGATGGCTTGATTCTGCCCGGCGGCGAGACCACCACCATGCTGAAGTTTTTGGCTGAACGAAAAATCGGCGAAGCCATCAAAAAATTTGCGGCGGAGAACAAACCTGTTTTCGGCACCTGCGCCGGAGCGATTCTGATGGCCAAAGAAGTTCTGAACCCTGAACAGGAGCGGCTGGGCATCGTCGACATTTCCATCGAGCGCAACGCCTACGGGCGGCAGGTGGACAGCTCCGTCCAGCAGGGTGAGTGTCCCGAACTCTGCAATCGCCCCGTGGAGATGGTTTTCATCCGCGCGCCCATCATCCGCCGCGTCGGCAAAGGTGTCAAAATTCTGGGCCGCACAGGTGAACTGCCCGTTCTGGTGGAGCAAGGCAATCTGCTGGCCGCCACCTTTCATCCGGAACTGACCACCGACGAAACGATCCATCGCTATTTCCTCAAGAAAGCAACACAGAGTTGAAGCCGCGCCACGTCCGTTTTTCTGAGGCCGACTGTTGATGGACCTTTCCAACGTGAGCCGCCGCTAAGGCGTGGAAATCATCGGGCTTCTCGGGTTCCCGGCGTTGAGCCACTACGTTTTGACGGTGGATTATCGTGAAGGGTGGGTGCGGATGGAGCCGCCGCAGAAATTATCATCGCCGGAGCCGCAACTCGGCGACAACGCCAAACTTCCCGTGCCGCTCGCCTTCCGCTAGGGTTTGTTTATTCTCTTTCCCCCGCCTCTTCCTTCATAGATGCGCCACCCGCGGAGGTCCTCGCTACCCGCTCAGCTTCGCTGATCGCAGATCCCAAAAATCAGGATCTGCGCCGCCCGCCGGGACGATCTGGCATGTAAATAACTTTCAGCTTCCCGAAAATCGTAGCTGCCTCGGAGAACGCGATGAATAGAGTCGGGGGAAAAACAAGCAGCGCAATCAGGACGAATTGGATTCCCTGTGCCTCAGACAAGTACGCTACCAAAGTCGCGACCAGTGCGGGGACCGCGACTATTAGTCCGAGTATGTAGCCCTGAGGCTCTGCCTTCATGAGCAGCGTTCCGCAGTTGGGACAATTAAAGGGCTTTCGCAGAATGGGCCCCCGTGGCACCCAAAAGCCACATGCGGGACACGGGAAGGCTCTCGCCTTCTTTTTCCAAAGATCAATAGCACTTTTCAACATGGCCATCACTCACTAGGGAGCCAGTAGATCCCATATGGTCCTTGCGATGCGTCCGTATGCGGAAGGAACTGTGTCAAGCGGCTCATCTGTGAGAAATCCCTTGGCGAAGTCGCGGCTAGCGCAGATGCTTGCCTTGTAGTATCTGCGTTCTCGCGAAGCGAGGGGCATTTGTTTTCCCATTCCACCCGGCCCATAGCTGCCATTTTGGCGCCTCGGGACTGCCTCTTTCATCCTTCACGCTTCATAATTCTCTTTGCCCTCGCTCAGCTTCGCTGATCGCAGACATTAAACATCAATGTCTGCGCCAGCCACGGGAGCCCCTTCTCTTACTTACTGGGGGCACTCAGACCGCAACTCTCCACCTCGATGTGTAGGTTGCTGACGCGGTCGAACCTGAATCGCCACTCTGGAATCTTGCCCGGCTTCCACTGGAAGCGGCCGGTGAAAACGCCGTCGATGCTTTTGCCCCTCGTTCCGACAAGAGGACACCCGATCACGGCGTGCACGGCCTTGTAGCCAGGGTCCTGGTAAGCTGCCTTGGAGGGCCATAGGGCGATGGCCTTGGGGCAGCTTGGGTTCGTAAGATCGGTATACTCAATCCCGTTGCTCTTGACGCGGCCACGAATGGACACGTAGCTGCCGTTGAACTGTGCCGCACCAGCTATCGCCTGGCATACCCCGAGCTTTCGAGGTGGCCTAGCCTCACCAACCGAAGAGAACCAAACAAGTGTAACCGCCGCAGCTGCGACTAAAGCCCCAATATGTCGCCTTTGGCTCATTGGCACCCCCCGCGGTTGGCGCAGACGCTTGCCGTGTAGGGTCTGCGTTCTCGCGAAGCGAGTGGCATTTGCTTGTGCTCAGGGAACCGATCCATCGCGATGATCGAAGCGTCCTCCAGAAAATAATATCTCCAGCTTGATCCCGCAAGGCGGGACCACTCACCCGGCGACCTGACCAGCCTTCACTCCAGGGGATTATTGTGCATATAATCCAGTTTTTCCAGTTGCTTCTTTTCACTCCAGATATTCATGTCGTAGAACCGCCGCTGCCACACACGGCAGCTTGCTTCATCGTGCACGGTCGCG